>JBOIFK010000305.1:0-12200 GCA_050741585.1 Nitrosospira sp. | reverse complement strand
CATCAAGCCGACGTTCGGTGTTTTGGTCGACACTGCTGACCCGGATGTACCCTATTCGATGTCCTTTCATTCAATCTATCTCTTTCTTGCTCAAATCGTCAATAGATTCTGTGATGCTATATTTCGTGTGTAAGGAAATGCTTTTTTGATCCTAATCTGATTGGAAAACGGATATTTTGACATGTAACGTACGGTGTAGCTCAGATTGGCGCTGAGGCATGGTGAAGTAAATCACCCCGCCGCAAGCAGCGGGGGGATTGGAACTTCCTGAACTACCTCCGACTGCAGGAGTAGAAGAACGCCCTTCCTGATAAAGCACATTCGTCATTTTGTCCTGACCGGCTAGAAGAGCGATTAGTCGCACAGCCAGCCAGGCCCGAAATAATCAATAATATAACTACAAAAATTTTCACATGCATTTTTCATCTCATTAAGGTTGGAGCTCGATAATGCATTCCTGAAAATCATCAGTCGCTGTCTCGCAAGACGGCAACATTTAAGAGCATCCTTCTTGTCTGTGGTACCACTTATTGTTATCTACTATATGGGTAGGGCTTTATGCATTAGTGAGGTTTTAGGGGCAACTTTCAGTCACACCGTATGGCACACAATTCATACGCCATATTTACTACCCAGGGAATTTAGGGTGTAACTGATTGATATTTCAGAAGGAGATTTGGTAGCGAATCCCAGATTCGAACTGGGGACCAACGGATTATGATTCCGCTGCTCTAACCACTGAGCTAATTCGCCACGTGTAACTGCCAAGGGGGATGAAATTGTGCCTTTAGAGCCAGACCCTGTCAAGGTTTACAAGGGCTTGCGCTAGCGGGTTTGCGCTAGCTTTGCCCATGATTTTACGGAGGAAAAAGCTCGTTCAGCCTTTGTAAACCGCCGGCGCCTTTTTATCAATTTCGAGAAATACCGATACAACATTCCCGAACTTCGAAGCGCCTGTATAATGAACCCATGAAATTCGATGTCGTTATTATTGGCGGTGGACTGGTTGGGGCAAGTCTGGCGCTTGCGCTCAAGGACAGTGGTCTCAAAGTAGCATTGGTGGAATCGAGTCCGTCGAGTCCTCTTCCCGCCGACGATAGCTGGGACAGCAGGATTTATGCCATCAGTCCCGGTAGCGCCAAGTTTCTGCAAGACTTCGGGGTATGGCAGATGCTTGACGAAGCCCGGATAACACCGGTTCATAAAATGGCGGTGTTCGGCGATGATAGTGCCGCCCGTCTTGATTTCACGGCCTACGATATTGGATTGACGGAGTTGGCTTTCATTGTCGAGAATCGCCAGCTTCAAGCTGCCGTGTGGAAAAAACTCAAGCGCCAAAGGAAGAATTTCAAGATTTTCTGCCCCATGCAATGCGCTGCGATCACGTGGAGCGAAGCTCACGCAAAGTTACATCTGGAAGATGGAAATGTACTGCAAGCGGCATTGATCGTCGGTGCGGATGGTCTGAATTCCTGGGTAAGGGCACAGGCGGAAATCGAAGTTTTGCGGCATTCTTATCATGAACTGGGGGTCGTGGCCAACTTCGACGCAGACCATCACCACCGGAATGTTGCGCACCAGTGGTTCCGGCGGGATGGCGTGCTGGCGTTGCTACCACTGCCGGACACGCTGGTATCCATGGTGTGGTCGACCGATGAAACGCACGCTCGCGCGTTGCTCGATCTACCCGAAATGGAATTATGCCATCAAGTCGCCAAAGCCTCTTGCCACGCGCTGGGTAAACTGCGGCTTGTTACGCGCCCCGCCACTTTCCCGCTCAACTTTATGCATGTGAATAAACTGGTGCAGCCACGTCTTGCACTCATAGGCGACGCCGCCCACGGCATCCACCCCCTTGCCGGGCAAGGGGTAAACCTGGGCTTGCGCGATGCGCGCGAGTTGGCTGCGACGATCATGGCGCGCGGCCTGCAACCGGACTGTGGCGATTACCTGTTGCTGCGCCGTTATGAGCGTGCACGCAAGGAAGACATCCTCGCCATGGAGCTTGTTACCAATGGCCTGCAGAAATTATTCACCAACACTAACCCGACGCTTGTTCGCCTGCGTAATTTAGGGTTGGAAATCACCAACCGCCTCCCACTGTTAAAAGACCAGCTGATACAGCACGCGTTGAATTGAGATCGAATCCCACAGATTCGCGCGGTAGCGGCAGGGGATGGATTACGCGCCGATATCTTTCACTTGAACTGGAGCATCCAAGGCCATGCGCTTGAATCTTGTTTTTCCTTCCTTGTTATTGTGCTTCGTTTTTGGCACGGCTTTGGCTGATGAGGCATCCTTAAAAAAAGCACTCTCGGCAAATTTCCCCGGGGAAGAAATCGAAAGCCTGAAAAAAACGCCTTATATGGGATTATACGAAGTTGTGGTGGGAGGCGAATTGTTTTATACGGATGAAAAGGCAACGTACTTTTTTTTCGGTCATGTGGTTGATCCGCAAACCCGGCAGAGTCTGACCAGCGAGCGTCTGCAACAAATCAAGGACGCGCGGCGGATAAGTCTTGACTCCCTTCCATTGGAACTCGCAATTAAAGCAACCAGAGGCAATGGGAAACGCAGGCTGGCGATCCTTTCCGATCCGAACTGCCCTTATTGCAAGCGTCTTGAAAAGGAACTGAAGAAGATCACCGATGTGACCATTTACACGCTGCTTTATCCCGTGCTTAACGGTTCGGTAGCCACGGCCACGGCGATATGGTGTTCTGCTGACCGGCTCAAGGCTTGGGATGACTTTATGCTGAAAGATATTGCTCCGACCGGAAAGAGTTGCGAGACGCCGATCGATACCCTCATTCAGACAGGCCGGAAGCACGGCATCAATGGTACTCCGACTTTGATCTTTGCCGATGGCTCGATCGTGCCCGGAATGATCCCCGCTGAAACCATAGAAAAGAAATTGGGCGGAACCCCAAAATAATGAACTGTAGCTGACGGGCAATACCGGCGAATCAGGCGTTTCAGCAACACGTTTTCTACGGAACCAGAACCGGCGTCGGCGGCACATAACCATTCGGCATTAGCACCCACATTTTGCCGCTTTGTTTCATCTTCCCTGCCTGCTCTCCGGCCTCCTGGCCAAAGCCCCAGAAAAAATCGGCGCGTACACCACCTTTGATGGCGCCGCCAGTATCCTGGGCCACCATCAGACGATGAAGCTGCCTGCTGGTATTGGGCCAGGTGGTGGCAAGAAAGACCGGCGCACCCTGGGGGATGGCCCGGGGATCAACTGCGAGACTTCGACCCGCGGTTAGAGGCACACCAAGCGCGCCCAATGGGCCCGACATGCCGGCAGGCAGTTCGCGGAAAAAAACAAAGCTCGAATTCTGCTGCAACAGTTCATTCAACTTGGCCGGATTCCTCAGGCCCCACGCCTTGATCCCTTGCATGGATGCTTTCTCCAATGGTAATTCACCACGCTCCACCAGCAACTTGCCGATGGATTTGTACGGGTGGCCGTTTTGCTCAGAATAACCGATCCGTACGATCTCTCCGTTCTCAAGCGCTACCCGGCCCGATCCCTGGATCTGCAGGAAGAATAAGTCAATCGCGTCGTCGACCCACAATAGCTCGCTGCCCTGTAATGGCGCCGGGTTATTTTCTATTTCAGAACGGCTGTAATAAGGTACCACCTTGCGCCCTTGCAGACGTCCTCGTAGCCGCATGTTTTTAAGCTCGGGATAAACCTCGCTCAAATCGATCACTAAAAGCTCATCGGGCGTGGTATAAAGCGGATAACGATAACGCCCGGATCGCTTGCGGCTGCCTTTCAATAGCGGTTCGTAATAGCCGGTAATCAAGCCGTTGCCGTCGCCATCGGAATTCAATACCTGGTGCGGAACAAAACGGCTCTCAAAAAATTGCCGCAGCGTGGCACCATCTTGTCCCCGCATGGAATCAGCCTGAATACAGGTTTCCTGCCACAACGGCTGATTTTTCAAAATGCCGCAACTTCGAAGGAAAGCATCCCAGGCGGGCAGAATATCGTCATCGGTCCAGCCTGTCAGAGCGCCCCAGTCTGTGGGCTTAAGCAAGGCGATGGGGGGCGGCACCGCTGGCGGGATGGATGCTGCCGGCTTTTCTGGAGCAACGCGGGCAGTTTGCATCATCGTACAGGCGTTGAGTAACAGCAATGAAGCAACCGCTAGAAAACTTAATTGGTTTTTCATCGAATTTTGGTTAAAGTTGCATTTGACAAATATACATCATGCTCGATCCTATGTGGATATTACTGCTGGAAGCCGGCGTAGCGCTGACGCTACTGATCACCATTGTTTGGTGGACCAGGCCACGCAAAAAAAATGACGAAGAAAGGGATGATGAGTCCAAAAGGGATGATGAGCCCCATTGAAGCACCGGAATATGACGCTGTTATCCTCACTGCTGTTTCACGCACCCAGAGGCTGCAGGAATTCAGCTGGGAAATTAAATCAAGCTCCGTTGACACGGCGACCAACCGGAAGCTTCCTGAACGCGGGACACGTGGATATGATTACTCTCAAAATCACCAGGCTTTTCCGGCCCAGCTTTTGTTAAAATAATTCGATAGCTTAATCATGTGGTTAATCGCATAATCAGCGAAGGTTCCTGTATCAAGTACGACGGTCTCAAACATATTCCGGATGAACTATTCCCGCCATGGCTCACCATCAGCCCCAGGCCGCAGCCTCCGTAAGCCTCCACCCACAATCAATGTATAAATACAGTGCGGTTCCGCACATAATTTGGCAGAATGCATACCTTGCTGGAATGGTTTTGTTACTGAGGGGAAATTATAATGAAATACCATAGCTTCCAAGAATTCTGCGCGTACATATCCGAGCATAATCCAGGTCAACCCGAATATCTTCAGGCGGTTGCCGAAGTTATGGAAAGTCTGTGGCCTTTCATTACCGAACACCCCCGTTATGCCGAGCACGGCATTCTGGATCGCCTTATCGAGCCGGAGCGGATCATCATTTTTCGGGTAGCCTGGGTGGATGATCACGGGGAGGTGAACGTCAATCGCGGTTACAGGATACAACACAGCTCATCCATTGGCCCTTACAAAGGGGGCACGCGCTTTCATCCTTCGGTGAATCTTTCCATTCTCAAATTTCTGGCGTTCGAGCAGACATTCAAAAACGCGCTGACCACACTGCCAATGGGGGGTGGCAAAGGTGGGGCAAATTTCGATCCCAAGGGTCGAAGCCCGGGCGAGGTGATGCGTTTCTGCCAGGCTTATATGAGCGAATTGTTCCGCCATATCGGCTCCGATGTCGATGTGCCAGCCGGCGATATCGGTGTTGGCGGGCGAGAGGTTGGCTTCATGGCCGGCATGATGAAAAAATTATCCAACCGCGCCGACTGTGTTTTTACCGGCAAGGGTCTGAGTTTTGGCGGCTCCCTGATCCGTCCGGAAGCGACCGGCTACGGCACTGTGTATTTCGCAGAGGAGATGCTCAAACACTCTGGCCGTTCACTGGATGGTCTGCGGGTTTCCGTTTCGGGCTCAGGTAACGTCGCCCAGTATGCCGTGGAAAAAGCAATGGCCCTGGGCGCCAAAGTCGTAACCGTATCCGATTCCAGCGGCACCGTGGTTGATGAAGAAGGCTTTACCGTTGAGAAACTGAATGATTTGATGGAATGCAAAAATCTTCGTTATGATCGAATCAGCAGCTACGCCGAATGCGCAAAAGCCACTTTTATTCCGGGTATGCGCCCATGGCACGTCCCCGTAGACGTGGCTTTGCCATGCGCGACGCAGAATGAGCTGAATGAAGAAGATGCAGCCGCCCTGATCAAGAATGGCGTGATTTGCGTCGCCGAGGGCGCCAATATGCCTTCTACGGCGGAGGCTGTGAAACGTTTCGAACACCACAAGGTGCTATTCGCGCCGGGCAAGGCCAGTAACGCGGGGGGGGTAGCCACCTCCGGCCTGGAAATGAGCCAGAACGCCATGCGCCTTTCCTGGCCCCGGGAAGAGGTGGATGCCAGGCTGCTTGAGATCATGCAGGCCATCCACAAATCCTGTCTGCAATATGGCCGACGCAAAGACGGCAGCGTCAGCTACGTTGATGGCGCCAATGTCGCCGGCTTTGTAAAAGTGGCGGATGCAATGATCGGTCAGGGAGTAACTTGATTACCGGTTGGCCCGGCCTCGTAGCGTAACCTGCCAAAAATCCACTGAAAGACCGTATAAAAGGCAATATCGCAACAGGCAGATCCTGTGTCATGCGAAACCTCTTCAGCTTCACCGTGAAGTTACCGGATCCAAACCGTCTTGATGTTGGCAAATTCTCGAATGCCATGGTAAGACAACTCCCTGCCAAAGCCGGAAGCCTTGGTGCCGCCAAAAGGCAGGCGTGGATCAGATCGGACCATGCCATTGATAAAAGTGCAGCCGGCCTGAACTCGCTGTGCGATGCTCTCCGCATGTTCAGCATCCTGGCTCCAGATGCTGGAACCAAGACCGAAACGGGTGTCATTGGCAATGTAAACGGCCTCCTCTTCATTGGCAGCACGTATCACGGCGGCCACCGGCCCGAATAACTCCTCATGGTATGCCCGGGTTTTTGTCGTTACCCGCTCAAGAATCGACGCGGGATAGAACGCACCCTCTCCCGGTAACGGCTCGCATCCGAGAATCACTTGCGCACCTTGCGCCACAGAATCGGTGACCTGCTGATGCAACGCTTCGCGCAAATTAAGCCGCGCCATTGGGCCAAGTTGGGTTGTTTCGCTCAGGGGATCGCCTATCTTCAAATCTGCCGCTTTCTGAATAAACAGCGATAAAAATTCGTCTGCGATTTCCGCCACGGGGATGATGCGCTTGGCTGCGATGCACGATTGCCCGCAGTTCTGGAAACGCGACTTCACCGCCACACTGGCGGCTTGCTCCAGATCCGCATCCTTCAATACAATGAATGCGTCCGATCCCCCCAGCTCCAGCACACATTTCTTCAAATGCTGGCCTGCATGGGAAGCGACGTCTCGCCCCGCGATCTCCGAACCGGTGAGCGTTACCGCGTGAACGTAATGACTGGCAACGGCCTCAGCGACATCAGCAGCCTCGATCATGAGCGCGGTAAAAAGATGCGGCGGAAATTCCGCGTCGCGGAACAACTGCTCCAGTGCCAGCGCGCATTGCGGCGTGTTGGAAGCATGCTTCAGAACACAGGCGTTTCCCGCCATCAGCGCAGGCGCAGCAAAGCGGATCACCTGAAAGAACGGAAAATTCCAGGGCATCACGCCCAGCACGACACCGATCGGAGCATACGAAACATAGCTCTTGCCTGCATCAGTCTGTACCATCTCGGTTTTCATGAAATGCTCGGCATGCACCGCATAGTAATCACAGGCAAGAGCACATTTTTCCGCCTCGGCCCGGCCCTCGCGCAGTGGCTTCCCCATTTCGACGGCCATTAGCTCCGCATATTCGTTGACCCGCTCGTGCAGCAGCATGGCGGCGCGATGCATGCGCTCCGCCCGTTCGGCAAATGTCGTGTATGCCCAGCTTTGCTGGGTGTCGTATGCTTGCTCCAAAGCTGTTGCAAGATGGTGACTATCCCAACTGGTATAAGTTTTTAGCGTTTTATTGGTCGCGGGATTTAGGCTGATATACGGCATGATGTGCTATTCTTTCAATAGAGTGTCAAAGTTGAAGGATAGTCAGCAATCGGTGGAACCGCTTTCCGTTCAATTTTCCATTTCACATATTTATTATTTATAGCAGGTTATGAGAAAGTTTTTGGCGTGGGTTTTTACGCTTTACGCCGGAACCCTGGCGGCCAGCCAGGACGATGATTTTATCGCCATGAGGCAAGCATTCCAGGTTGGCGATTCCGTCCGCGTGGCGGTTTATGCCCAGCGTCTGCGCGGGCATGTCCTGGAACCGTATGCGGCCTACTACCAGCTGCGTCCTCAACTGGAGAATGTAGCTGTGAGTGCGGATGCGGTCAAAAAGTTTCTTTACCGCTACCGGGACAGCCCTCTCGGTGACCGGCTGCAGAGTGAATGGCTAAAAGCTCTGGGCAAGACACAGCAATGGACGCTATTTGCCGAGGCATATCCAGGGCTGGCCAACGGGGATACCGAACTCACGTGCTATTCCCTGCAACAGCGCCTTGCTGCTCCACTGGAACAGCGCCTTGCTGCAAATGATTTTAGTGTATTCGACGAAGTGCGCCCACTATGGTTTAACGGACGCGATCTGCCGGAAAGCTGTACGCCATTATTCGACGCGCTCATAACTGCGGAAGAGCTGACAGTTGACGATGTATGGACGCGGCTGCGCCTGGCGCTCGAGGTGGGGAACGTGAGCGCGGCAAAACGTATCAACCAGTACCTGCCGGCCAATCAGGCGCTCAATGAACGCAAGTTGACCGCCGCTGCGGACAATCCTCTCCGCTATCTGGAAAAACACCGGAACGAGATCAAGGCTCGCGCCGATCGGGAAATTGCGCTCTTCGCAATGTTGCGCCTGCTCCGCAGCGGTCCGGATCAGGCGCATGCCTATTGGCCGAGGATACGCGCCCGATTTAACGAAACAGAACATTCCTATTTCATGGTACATCTGGCGGATCAAGCAGCGCGTAGGCTTAATCCACGTGCGCTGGACTGGTTCAGGGAAGCGGCCCGCGCCAGCGTACCGGTTCCGCTATCGGACGCGCAGCTTGGCTGGAAAACCCGTGCCGCGCTGCGCACCGGGGACTGGACATTGGTATTGGACACCATCGAAGCCATGTCCCCCCTGGAACAACAGGCGGGCGTATGGCGTTACTGGAAGGCACGGGCTCTGAAGGCCAGAGGAAAAACTGCGGAAGCCAATACCATCCTTGCCCCATTGAGCGCCGAGCACAATTTTTATGGCCAGCTTGCGGAGGAGGAGCTAGGTGTCGTCATCGGCGTTCCGGCTGAACCCTATAAAGCCACGGCGGAGGAAATCGCCATGGTGGGGCGGTTACCGGGAATTCAACGGGCGCTTGCCCTGTATCGTCTGAATCTGCGTACCGAGGCTATACGTGAATGGGCCTGGGCAATCCGTGATTTCGACGACCACCGCCTGCTCGCCGCCGCCGAAGTTGCACGGCGTAACGGAATCTACGATCGCGCCATTCACACCGCCGACAAAACCGTATTGCAGCATGATTTCAGCCTGCGTTTTCTCGCCCCGCATCGCGATACGATGCGTGACATCTTGAAACAGCAGGAGCTCGACGAGGCCTGGGTGTACGGCCTCATCCGCCAGGAAAGCCGCTTCATTACCGATGCCAGATCCAGCGCCGGCGCAATGGGCCTGATGCAGTTAATGCCAGCCACTGCAAAATGGGTAGCTAAAAAAATGGGGATGCAAAAATATCACAAAAACCTCGCCACCGAGGTAAATGTCAATCTGACGTTAGGGACATATTATCTCAAGCATGTTTTGACGTTGCTCGACAACCAACCACTGCTGGCTTCCGCGGCTTACAACGCCGGCCCGGGACGCCCGTTGCAATGGCGCCATGAAAAGGCACTGGAAGGGGCAATTTACGCCGAAACCATTCCTTTTAGCGAAACCCGCGACTACGTGAAGAAAGTCATGAGCAACTCCATGTACTATGCCACCAGCTTCGGTCATCAGATAAGAACCCTGACGCAGCGCCTTGGCATAGTCGCGCCGAAATCAGTCCGCATTAACGTTTCCGAAGAGGAAAAATAAGGTTCCATGAGAATCGATAATGTATGCATTATTGGTGGCAGCGGGTTTGTAGGAAAGCACATCGCAAACCTGTTGGCGACACAGGGAATCAATCTCCGCATCCCGACCCGCCATCGCGAGCGTGCAAAGGAACTGCTTGTCCTGCCGGTGGCGGACGTGGTGCAGGCCAATGTACACGATGACGCCGAACTTGACCGCCTGCTGGTTGGCATGGATGCCGTCATCAACCTGGTTGGCGTTCTGCATGGCGATTTTAGCGCCGCACATGTGGAACTGCCGCGCAAAATCGTGGCTGCTTGTGCTCGCAATGGAATAACTCGATTATTGCATATGAGCGCGCTTAACGCCGGGGCCAGCCGTCCCAGCGCCTATTTGCGATCCAAGGGAGAAGGTGAAAGAATAGTGATGACTTCAGGCTCGATGACGACTATTTTCAGGCCATCGGTCATATTCGGCCCGGAGGATGCGTCTCTTAATCTGTTTGCCAGGCTGGCGCGGCTTCCGGTGCTGCTCCTGGCTTCGCCCGATGCCAAATTCCAGCCGGTGTTCGTCGAAGATGTGGCGCATGCATTCGCGGCCAGCCTGGCGGCTCCCAATACGTTTGGCCAGCGTTACGATCTTTGCGGCCCCCAATGCTACAACCTACGGCAATTGGTGGAATATGCGGCGCATGTCACCGGCCGCAAGCCAACGATTATTGGTCTCAATGACAGCCTCTCCTATCTGGAAGCATCAGTAATGGAATTTCTGCCAGGCAAGCTCATGACCCGGGACAACTATCATTCGATGAAAGTAGATAGTGTGTGCGGCTGTGACGGCCCCGGTAAGCTCGCGGAAATCTGGGGCATTCGTCCCACTGCACTGGAAGAGGTGGCTCCGCTCTATTTGGCGAATCGTATGCCACGCGAACGGTACGACCGCTACCGTCATCGTGCAGGGCGATAAAAATTCGCTCCTCAAGGAATAGCGAAAATCATGAAAACCTATCTGGTGGGCGGTTCCGTACGCGACGAGATTCTGGGCCTGCCCGTCACGGACCATGATTACGTCGTCGTCGGATCTTCTCCGGATGAAATGATACGGCTTGGCTATCGTCCGGTAGGGAAAGACTTCCCCGTTTTTCTTCATCCCCACAGCCAGGAGCAATACGCGCTGGCCCGAACCGAGCGTAAGGTTTCACGCGGATACAAGGGCTTTGAAGTTTTTGCCTCTCCCGAAGTTACGCTGCAGGAGGATCTGGCGCGGCGCGACCTTACCATCAACTCCATCGCCAAGGATCAAGCCGGCAACATCATCGATCCATTTGATGGAGTGGCTGATCTCGAGGCGGGGTTGCTACGCCATATCAGCCCGGCTTTTACCGAAGATCCGGTGCGCGTGCTGCGAACCGCCCGCTTTGCGGCGCGCTTCGGTTTCCGCATCGCGCCGGAGACCCTGACACTGATGAGCGAGATGGTGCATAACGGTGAAGTGGATGCACTGGTACCGGAACGCGTGTGGCAGGAGTTTGCACGCGGATTGATGGAACACAAACCTTCGCGCATGTTCTACGCGCTTCGCGAGTGCAGTGCGCTGACCCGCATCATGCCTGAAGTGAATGCCCTGTTCGGCGTTCCCCAGCCCGCGCAATATCATCCGGAAATCGATACGGGAGTCCATGTGATGATGGTGATCGATCACGCCGCATTAAAAAATTATTCGCTACCGGTGCGGTTCGCCGCCCTTACCCACGATCTTGGCAAAGGCACGACGCCACCGGAGGAATGGCCACGCCATATCGGCCATGAAGCACGTAGTGTCAAACTGGTGCAGGATTTATGTGATCGCATCAAGGCCCCTAATGAGGCCCGTGACCTAGCGTTGCTGGTCGCGCGCTATCATGGCGACGTGCACCGTGCCGCCGAGCTGCGGCCCGCAACCATCGCGAACATGCTGCAAAGTGTGGATGCATATCGCAAACCGGAACGCTTTGAAGAATTTCTACAAGCTTGCGCGTGCGATTTTCATGGCCGGCCCGGCTATGCCGAGAAACCTTACCCCCAGGCGGAACGGCTCCGCGCGGCACTCAGTGCGGCAAGGAGCGTGGACGCGGGTGCGATTGCCGCCGAGTTAGCCAGGACTACTTCTGACCCCACCCGCTTGCCAAGTGCGATCAATGCCAAGGTAGGCGAGGCACGCATCGCCGAGATCAGAGTCCGGCTGGCTTAAGGAGACGCTGAGATCGACGTATGGCGGCATATGGCGGCAAACAATATAATGGAAAAAATAACGTTTGTCATATCGGTGTGGAAGTAATGCCGATGACGCAAATATATATCGCGCGTTTACTTTTAACTATGCGGTGGGTGCGAACGCTGGTAGCGGCAAGGATTTTCCAGGAACAACGAGATTGGAGTTGCCCCTATTAAACCGGACAGGATGCGGTAAAGTCAATGGCTGCGGATGAATTGTCGTGGTGACTTAATCTTGAGCCCCTTGTGAGGATGATATTCATTGTAATCCT
>JBOIFK010000304.1:0-6178 GCA_050741585.1 Nitrosospira sp. | reverse complement strand
GAATAAACGCCCAGCTGTCCTGCGTTGACGATACCCATGGTCATGCCCGCCTGGACTGAGTGATAAAGGAAAGCGGTGTGGATCGCTTCCCGGACCGGCTCGTTGCCGCGGAAAGAAAATGACACGTTCGACACGCCCCCGCTCACCTTGGCATGGGGCAGGGTTTGCTTGATGATGCGAGTGGCCTCGATGAAGTCCACGCCGTAATTGTTATGCTCCTCAATCCCGGTGGCGACCGCGAAAATATTCGGATCGAAAATGATGTCTTCAGGCGGGAAACCCACCTGGTCAACCAGAACGCGATAACAGTGCGTGCAAATCTCCACCTTGCGCGCTTGCGTGTCGGCCTGGCCCAATTCATCGAAAGCCATCACGATTACCGCTGCGCCGTAGCGCCGGGCAAGCTTCGCATGTTCGATGAATTCCGCTTCGCCTTCCTTCATGCTGATGGAATTGATAATGGCCTTGCCTTGCACGCACTTAAGCCCAGCTTCAATGACCGACCATTTGCTCGAATCTATCATGACCGGTACGCGGCTGATATCCGGTTCGGCGGCGACAAGATTCAGGAACGTCACCATCGCTTTCTGCGAATCGAGCATAGCCTCATCCATGTTGATGTCGATGATCTGCGCGCCATTTTCCACCTGGCTGCGGGCAACGCTCAGCGCTTCCGGGTAATCGTTACCTAATATCAAACGGGCGAAGGCTTTTGAGCCGGTGACGTTCGTTCGCTCGCCCACGTTTACGAACAGTGCGTCATCGCCGATGTTAAGCGGTTCCAGGCCTGACAGGCGCAGCTTCTTTGGAATATCGGGAACGATGCGAGGCGCAATATCGCTTACCGCATCGGCGATCGCTTTGATGTGCGCCGGCGTGGTACCGCAGCAGTCGCCGACGATATTGACAAAACCTGATTGCGCAAATCCCTTGATCAGGCCCGCGGTATATTCGGGCGACTCGTCATAGCCGGTTTCCGCCAGCGGATTGGGCAGGCCGGCATTGGGGTGCGCGCTGACAAACACACCGGCAACCCTGGAAAGTTCCTCAATGTAGGGACGCATCAATTCCGCGCCCAAAGCGCAGTTGAGCCCCACTGATAGTGGCCGCGCATTACTGACAGAATTCCAGAAGGCTTCCGGCGTCTGCCCGGAGAGCGTCCGACCGGAAGCGTCGGTAATGGTTGCGGAAATCATGACTGGAAGACTCACATGATGAGTCTCGAAATATTGGTCGACGGCGAATAGCGCGGCCTTCGCATTGAGTGTATCGAATATGGTTTCAACCAGTATGATGTCGGCGCCGCCGTCGATCAGGCCACGGATGGATTCGGAATAGTCCGCGACCAGTTGATCGAAGGTGATGCCACGAAACCCCGGGTCATTTACATCCGGTGAGATCGATGCGGTTTTAGTAGTCGGCCCGAGCACCCCTGCAACGAAGCGGGGCTTGTCCGGGGTTTTTGCTTCCATTGCCTGCGCCGCTTCCCGAGCCAATTGAGCCGCAGCGAAATTGAGCTCGTATACCAGATCCTGCATATGGTAATCGCCCATCGAGGCAGCGGTGGAATTGAAAGTGTTGGTCTCGATAATGTCCGCGCCTGCTTCCAGGTAGCCAGTATGGATGGCACGGATAATCTGTGGCTGGGTGAGCGTCAGAAGATCGTTATTGCCTTTGAGGTCGTGGGGAAAATCCGCAAAACGCGTGCCGCGATAATCCGCCTCGTTGAGCTTGTAGCTCTGGATCATCGTGCCCATGGCCCCATCCAGCATCAGAATGCGGCGGGCGAGGAGGTCCTGCAGTAACTTGGTGCGGGGATGCTCGTTCATGGCTGATTTAGTAGTACGTCAGAGATATCGGTATATGTCAGAGATATCGGTATATAACAAGGAGAACTAATAGAAACGTTAAAAATGATTGGCGCCAGCCAGGTGCGGGGAGGCGCATCGTTATGCCGATGCAACACAACGGCATGGTGATAATACAATCATTTTTTTGCGGTAATATTTCTGACGCGCCGGATGAATTTACAGTAGAGGCATGGATTCTAACATGCCCCGCCATATTTAGCCTTTGCCCACCCGGATAGCAGGGTTCGGCAGCGTTTTGATAAAATTTGCAAGCGGGTAAGGTGGAGAAACCCCTGGACAAGTCCTCAAGTTCGCCGGCAACGTGTTTCACGGGAGGATTTATTTGAGCGTCTAAAATCCCGCTGCATCCAACCCTTCAATCAACCAGCCGGTTCCGCTTGTTGTTCAATAACACGTAGAACACGCCTTGCGGATCGAAGCGAACCTTCTACGAAACCCTGGTAATCGGAAAATGCCTCGCCGCAGACGTGGATATTCTTTATCCCCGAGGCATCCTGATCCAGCGAGAATGCTTCAAGGAATTCAATATGTTTCCAGGACATCACCCCTGGCAGCCATCCATGAGCAGCCGCGCCAAAGGGGGCTTTGCCCCAGTCACGCATACCGCAGGCGAGGAGGCGGTCCTGCGTAAAATCATGGTGCTCGTAGTCCCTCGCAAACTGCACAAAACGTTGCCACAACCGTGGATAACCAGGCTCTTTCATAATAATCCGGTTTTCTTGAGGTGCACCTGGCTGGAACGGTTCTTTCTTCAATTTCAAGAACCAGGTCTTGGCGATTTCCTGGTTTTCAAGCTGAGGGTCTTCCGTCGGTTCCTGATCAGGTTGATTTTGATTGGATTCTTTCGTTCGCAGGTAATCGGACCAGAAGGTGATTGCCGGGCGGTCCGTATAGATCATGATCAGCCCTTTTGTTCCATCGTTGCTTTTGACATAGAGCAACTCTCGCGTAGGCAGGTCTGCGGCATTGCGATTAAGAGGCCTGTTATCTTCCCACCAAGGCCTTTCGATAACGAAAAAGCACTTTAACAATGGAAGGCAGGCGACGGCATTCAGGGCTTCTTTGAGTTTTCTTTGTGGCGGCCTTCCATTCCAGGATATTTCTTCGAGAGGACGCTTCGGCAAAGCAAGGATCACTCTGCGTGCCTTGATGGTTTCCTCCTCGTTCTCGAGGATGACGTTCATCCCGTCATCATCGGATTGAAGCCCTGATACCTTCCGGCCTTTCTGGATGCACAACGAAGGATTATTTTCTCTTTCTTCATAAAGCTCTTCCAGAAGCTTCCAGATGATCCGGCTCATTCCTCCACGAATACCGCGTAGCGATTCCGAGCTTCGGATCGCTCTGAGCCAGAAGATAATCCACTCCGCGGCATTCAAATTTTCATGCACAAAGTGATAGTAACTTCCCCAGTCTCTTATCTTGACCACGGCGTAGTGGCTTAATATTTCGCTGAGTACATTCCAGAAACCCAGGTTCCACAGCGGTTGACCTCGGAAGCTGGCGGTTTTCCTGATGACTTCTAGATCTTCATCGGTAATGTTGTGAATCCATTCGAGCAATTCCCCTTTCCAGTAGTGGCGATAAAAGAATGCTTCTTCCTTTAAGTTCTTCCACTGTTCATTGGCTGCGTCGGTCTTCCATGGCGTTTTTATATTATTGAGATCGACCAGCTCAAAGATGCGTCTGAGCGCCAGTATCATTAAGTCAAAGGGAGTCTTCTGTTTGGCCTCCTCTTCCCGAAGGGTAAACCGCGGCTCCATCGGGTCCTCCGACGCATACGAAGAGAATGGGATTAAATCATCCAGACTTTCTTCTTCACCCGGAACCGGCTCTCTGATTTCGAGCTCCTCGAGTAGCGCCTGCAACAAAGGCTGGTGACGCGGCTCAATTCTCATGGGCCCGAATTCCGCACGAAAGTATTCAGGCTTGGATAGCCCTCCAACATCCCTGCCGCTTTCTGCTGTTGACTGTCTTTCTGCGGGAACTGCGTAGGGAGATTGCTTGTTGCCCTGTGGTCCAAGTGGATCAGGTTTGCCACTGGTGAAATCCCAGTTGCATGGGTCCCAGGTATCATCGAATCCGATGGCCTCTCCACTTCTCTCCCCGGTTCTCAGCAGGGACCAGGTCTCTATGCGGCCTCCAAACCGGTCCGAAGCTTCCAGAAGGAGAATGCTGTTAATTTTGAGCGACTCACGTTTCTTGATCAGTTCGTGGCAGCAATACAAGCCGGCAATTCCGCCGCCTACGATCACTACGTCATATGGTTCCATTCCCTGCTTGGCAGTTTTATTGTTTGGCATGCTTTCTCTCAAGAGTTAGGATGAGGTTTATGCTGATTGAGAAGTTCCCACATTGGCATATAAAATCCGTCAGGCTAATTCCTATCCAGCTTCCGGTACTGCACTGCTTCCGCGATATGCGTACTGGTTACGCCGTCGCTTGCCGCCAGATCGGCGATGGTGCGCGCCACCTTCAAAACGCGATGATAAGCCCGTGCGGAGAAATTCAGCCGACTGATGGCTTGCTTGAGCAGATTCTCGCCCGAAGCATCCGGCATGCAGTATCTGTCGATGTCCTTGACTGTTAAATGGGAATTGGCTTTGCCCTGTCGTGCCAATTGCCGTTGATAACCTGTTTCGACGCGCCGCCTGACCGTCCTGCTTGATTCGCCCTGGGCCTGGCGCATTAAATCTTCCTGCGGCGCGGCAGGCACTTCGATCTGTATGTCGATGCGATCAAGCAGGGGCCCGGAAATTTTGCCGCGATAGCGTGCCACCTGATCCGGGGTACAACGGCATTTTCCGCTGTAATGTCCGAGGTAACCGCAGGGACAGGGATTCATCGCCGCAATCAACTGGAAGCGGGCGGGAAAATCTGCCTGGCGTGCTGCGCGTGATATGGTAATGCGCCCCGATTCCAGTGGTTCGCGCAGCACTTCCAGTACCTTGCGATCAAACTCCGGCAGCTCGTCGAGAAACAGCACACCGTTCATCGCCAATGAAATCTCGCCGGGGCGAGGGTTGCTGCCACCGCCGACCAATGCAACGCCGGAGGCGGTATGGTGCGGCGAGCGATAAGGACGGCGTTTCCAGTTGGCAACGTTGAAGCCCCCGCTGCTCAGAGATTGCATTGCGGCAGATTCAAGTGCTTCATCTTCGGTCATGGATGGCAGGATGCCAGGAAAACGTGCCGCCAGCATGGATTTGCCCGTGCCGGGCGGGCCCACCATCAACACGCTATGGTTGCCTGCTGCCGCGATTTCCAATGCGCGTTTGGCATGCCCCTGGCCCTTTACTTCTTCCATGCCGGGATAATGGCGCGTGCTGGTTTCCGTGGCTTCTTCGGCACCTGTTTTGCCAGGAACGACATAAAGCTGCAACGGCTCAAGCCCGGCAAGATGTGCGCAAATCTGCAACAACGATTTGGCGGGATAAACCGCGGCTTCCTTAACTAAGGCCGCTTCGGCGGCGTTTTGTTGCGGCAGCACGAAACTGCGTCCCGAGCGCGATGCCCCGTAAGTCATCGCCAATGCGCCACGTATTGCGCGCAATTCTCCCGTCAGGGCAAGTTCGCCCGCCCATTCGTACTGGTCAAGTTTGTTCGAGGGAATCTGACCCGTCGCTGCGAGAATGCCTAATGCGATTGGGAGATCGAAGCGTCCGCTCTCCTTGGGTAAATCAGCGGGGGCGAGATTGACGGTGATGCGTCGAGCAGGGAATTCAAATTGCGCGTTTTGCAGCGCCGCGCGTACCCGGTCCTTGCTTTCCTTCACTTCCGCTTCCGGCAGCCCGACGATGGTGAAACTGGGCAGGCCGTTGGCGATATGGGCTTCCACCGTTACCAGCGTGGATTCCATGCCCGTAATAGCTCGGCTATAAAGAATAGCTAGCGGCATGCAGGAAAATTCCCAAACCGGAGATCAATGGAATTAACAGAAATAAATGCGGACAGGATCAAGTGCTTTTTGCATGGTTGGCTATATGGCATCGATGCGCTTTTATAATCCGCGCTATCCGTCAATATCCGCGTTATTCCGTTTCCGACAGATCATCTATCGTTTCCGCCGGAATATCCAAGTTATCCGATTTCGAGGCATTTTCCAGCTGTGCGACCCTTGCCTCCAATCCGGTCAATTTCTCGCGCGTGCGCTTCAATACCTCCTGCTGTACATCGAATTCTTCGCGTGTGACCAAATCGAGCCGGGTGAAGATTCCACCCAGCATGATCCGAAGATTCTTCTCCACATCCTTAACTGGGCTCTGCGCCAGCAATTCATTAACCTTGGTTACGACCTCGTCCAATAC
>JBOIFK010000303.1:0-17408 GCA_050741585.1 Nitrosospira sp. | reverse complement strand
AGCGTGGATAGAGGCCGGGTTTAACGAATACGCGAGGCGTATGCCGCATGAGGCAGCTATTGAGTTGATGGAGCTCAGGCCGGAAAAACGTGGAGGAGGAAAAAAGGTGGAACAATTACTGGCTGCCGAGGGCGTCCGCATCCGGGCGGCCCTGCCGCCCAAGTGCCGTATCGTGGCAATGGATGAGCGCGGCAGGCAATGGACGACCGCAAAGCTGGCTGATTCCATTACCGGGTGGATGAGGAACGGCGGTGACATTGCATTCATCTTGGGCGGGGCGGACGGGCTGGACGCCAGCATCAAGGACTCGGCTGACGAAGTTCTGGCATTATCCGCCCTGACGCTACCACATGGTCTGGCGCGTGTACTGCTGGCGGAACAATTATACCGTGCAATATCGTTTATCAACCGGCACCCTTATCACCGAGCGTAACGATAATCAAACTATCAAAATGCGAATCGGGATTCCATAGAGACGGCGAAGCGGATGATAAAAATTCGCATGTCGTCCTGAACCCGGCAGTTGTAGCGCACTACCAAAAACGGTGAAGGCCAAGTGATGCAAAAAATCCTTGCGGGACATGACGCTAAATTTGAAATGAACGGTCGACTGCCGGGTTCGGGATCATCATGATTCTTCCGGAGAACCGCATCTACCTTGCGTCCCGCAGCCCCCGACGACGTGAGTTGTTGAAGCAGATCGGTGTGAATTTCGGAACGCTGCTGTTGCGCGAAGCCTCGCCTCGCTTGGCGGACATGGATGAAACCTCGCTACCGCATGAGCCACCGGCAGATTACACCAGCCGTATTGCCCGCACCAAGGCCGAGACGGGCTGGACGCGGCTCATACAACGCAAGCTGCCACACCTTCCGGTATTGGCAGCCGACACGATCGTGGTGCTGAAGGGGCGTATTTTTGGTAAGCCAGCAAATTCCACCCATGCGCAGGAGATGCTAAATGCACTTTCCGGCCAGACTCATCAGGTATTGACGTCGATAGCATTGGCTACGCAAAGTGGAATACAGGTGTGCGTCTCTGCTTCTACGGTGCGATTCCGCGACATCAGCGAGCGCGAAATCCGTATTTACCTCGCCAGCGACGAAGCGCATGACAAAGCGGGTGGCTACGCAATTCAAGGAATAGCGGCAGTCTTTATAGCAGAGATTTCAGGCAGCTATACTGGCGTAATGGGGCTTCCGCTATTCGAGACCGCACAATTGCTGGAAGAATCCGGTATAAAAATATTTCCCTGAATTGGTGGGGAATCTCAGCGAAGCTTTTATGAACAGCGAAATTCTCGTCAATGTGACGCCACAGGAAACCCGTGTTGCCGTGATGGAGCAGGGTGTGGTGCAAGAGCTGCACATCGAGCGTACCAGCAGCCGTGGGATTGTCGGTAATATCTACAATGGCCGCGTCACCCGAGTGTTGCCTGGAATGCAATCGGCCTTCGTGGATATCGGTCTTGATCGCGCCGCCTTTCTTCACTTGGCGGATATCTGGAGGTTGCGCCAAAGCGAGGACGCCGACAAACCCATTGAGAGACTGCTGCATGAGGGAAAGAGCATTCTCGTCCAGGTTATCAAGGATTCGATTGGCTCCAAGGGTGCGCGGCTTTCAACGCAGGTAAGCATTGCCGGACGGATGCTGGTTTATCTGCCGCAGGTGTCCCATATCGGCATTTCCCAGCGCATTGAGGATGAAACCGGCCGTAAGCTATTACGGGAAAAGCTGACGCAGTTGCTGCCCCCCGGCGAAAAGGGCGGCTTTATTATCCGTACCATGGCAGAAGCCGCCAGCGAGCACGATTTGCAGACAGATATCGGATACCTGCACAAGCTATGGAGCGACATCAAGGAAAAATCATCAACCGCTATGCCTGCGCTGCTCTATCAGGATCTGAACCTTAGCCATCGCGTATTGCGTGATTTCGTGGATGACGATACAGCGCGTATTCTGGTGGATTCACGCGAGACGTTTCAGAAGATGATGGCATTTGCCCAAGACTATATGGCTAACGTGACGGAACGGCTGGATCACTATGCCGGAGAGCGTCCATTGTTCGACCTGTATGGGGTGGAAGAGGAAATCGAAAAATCCCTGGCGAGACGGGTAAACCTCAAATCCGGCGGTTACCTCATTATCGATCAGACCGAGGCGCTGACCACCGTTGATGTCAATACCGGTGGATTCATCGGTGTGCGCAGCTTCGACGACACCGTTTTCAAAACCAATCTGGAAGCCGCTCAAGTCATCGCGCGCCAGCTGCGCCTGCGGAATCTGGGCGGCATTATCATTATTGATTTTATAGATATGGAAAACGGAGAGCATAAGAATGCAGTGCTGACCGAATTCAAGAAATCGTTGATGAAAGACCGGATGCGCATGACCGTCAATGGTTTCACTGCGCTCGGGCTGGTGGAGATGACGCGCAAGCGGACGCGGGAAAGCCTTGCTCATATCCTGTGCGAGACGTGTCCTACCTGTCAGGGCCGTAGCGAGGTTAGAACTGCGCAAACGATGTGTTACGAGATCCTGCGCGAATTGTTGCGCGAATCACGTCAATTCGATGCCCGCGAATTTCGCATTCTCGCTTCGCAACAAGTGATCGATCTATTCCTCGACGAAGAGTCCCAAAGCCTGGCTCAACTCGGCGATTTCATCGCCAAACCCATCAGCCTGCAGGTGGAAGCAGCCTACACGCAGGAACAGTACGATGTGATCCTGATGTAGCGGTTGCTGACGACTACACCAGAATTTCATTGTCACGGCAATCTCAGGCTGGTGTCTCGATTTCGAGTTCCTCCACGATTACCTCAATTTCCGGCGCTGCGACATGAGTGAATTCTTCACTATCTTCATAGGCCAGATGCGTCGTGCCTGTGGCTTTGATGACCGCGCCAGCGATGAGCCCGGTGACGAAAGCAAATACGACACTGAAGACAATGCCTATAAGCTGCGCTGCCGCGATCCCCGGCACCACCATGATGGCGATCACTGCGCCTAACAGCCCGGGCATCCCATGCAGATTATGGACTCCACAGGTGTCAACGATCTTGAAACGCGCTTCCAGTTTAGGCTGAATAAACACATAGCCGATGACACTGACAGCCCCGGCCAACAGGCCGATTGCGAATGCACCTGTTGGCGAGACGATATTGCATGTCGATCCAATGGCGACACCCCCGGCCAACGCCGCATTTGCCATGTCGACCATTGATGTCTTGCCTTTGTGGAAGTATGTACTCAGGAAATAGGTACTGAGGGTCGCCCCGCATAGCGCGAGTACAGTGTTGACCACGGTCTGCGGCATCTGCTCAAAAGGTACGATGGCGGTAGCGAAGCTGGGCCAGAAAAGCCACAACACCATTGAACCAATCATTGCGAAGCGATCAGAAGTTGCGTCGGATTCAATCGGTTGGCTGCGTTGCCGCGGAGTGGTCAGCGCAAGGGACAGTCCCAAGCCAAAATAGGCGCCAAAGGCATGAATGATGACTGACCCGGCGGTATCCTGGTAGCCCTCCGTCAGACCCATTCCGTTATCCAACACCAGGTATTCGTTCGTCAGATATGCGGGAACCAGAAAAAGAGCCAGTAAAGCATATTGGAAAACCCGCAGGCGCCCAAGCACGGCACCCATGGCAATCAATGCGGTTGCTACTGCGAATTCTGCGAAAAGCAGAGCCGCGACCGTGTGTGGAGCAATCTCATGTCCCAGGATTCCGTTCGCGCGCAGCAGCATGTAAAGGGGAAGGCCGACCGCCACCACCAGGTAAGTTCCGGTTGTGGCGCCAAATCCATATCTTCGGACGAACACCATAAGGAAGCCGAAACCTACCAGCAACATCGCCAGAATATGAATAACGTAATTGTACTGAGCCACTTGCCGTGCCTCGCTGAGCACGGGGCCAACACCGCTCTCGCTCGCCCAGGCACCAAAACACAGCAGAAACAGATTAGCGATTCCACACAGCATCAAACAGAAGCTTTTTCTCATTTGACTCTCCCTTTTTTTTGCGATTATTGGGCTGCCCCCACAAGAGTTTGAACCTCAATAGCCTTAAATACAATAGGGATATATCGAATAACTTGCCTCATGGAAAAACGGATATGAAAGAATACCTTATTGTCTTGAACGGAAGCGTACTGAAGCGATAGATGATGGTGCATAAGCCTTGGCGGAAAGGCTGCACCAGGTTGAATGAATAATAAGCGGCGTTCCAGATACCTGTTCAGATGGAGTGGGCTTGATGCCGGCCCTCTACTCCAGCCCAACCTTTGAACCGCTCAGGCCCTAATGCTTCCCGGTGGACTGGCGGGTGATTGCATTCCTCTCTCTATATCTGCCGCAATGGTTTGATAGAGTGATCGCAAGCTGGCCCGCATATTGTGAATCGTGGCACTGACATTCATCATCGAGGGGAGGCGCTCGCCATGGTGCTCAACCGGACTGCCAATGTATCGAAGATCGAAACCCAGTTTGCTGAAGTGGCTTGCCAACCGCTCCTCTGTCAAGACAAATAGTGTCTCAATCCCATTCAGCCGTGCCATTTCGAACGTGCTGAGATAAAGGCCAACTGGCAGATAGGGAAAGCGTGGTAATTTCGGCGTACCGAAATCTTCGTCCGAAATGCTGACTGATTTATTCGCCTCACCTTTACGTCTACGGTAGCGGGAGATCACAGCGAGACGGGATACTTCGGCGATTGTTTGGCGCGGTAATTCTGCCGGATCGATGATCGATCTATCGAGGGTATCCGCGCAGGTGATTTCGAAGGGAAGCGGGTAGCCCGGATTATCCGGCCGGGGACGGACAATGCGGGTGCAGCCGATGAACTCGTCGTTGTGGAGGCTTCGTACTAAAAAGTGCAGTGAGTAAGGATCATGCTCATCAGTTTCACGCCCGTCCGGTCGTACTGGCTCAAATTTCAGGTCTTCACAATAAACCTGATGCCGCACGCGGTATACCTCGTGCTTTAGCGCCTCCGAAAATGCCGGTACAATTTCAAAGTACTGACTGAAAGTGTTGCCCAGATTGGGTATATCGGATGCAAGCACATCGGCCTCCTCGGGTACTCTACCCTTTTCTTGTTATGTTGCTTCAGCCTGACCTATTCGATTCTTTTCAGGTAATCCTTGGTAAAAACCTTGTCGGGGAGATCCCGTAGTTTCATGCCGGAGTACTCCAGCACGGATTGCTCGCCTGTGCGTAATGCATCTTCCATGACCAGACGGGTTGGTCGCTCCTTGCCCAGCAGCGTCTGAAAGTTTTCGTAGCGGCTGGTCTTGAGCAGGCGATTGGACAGCGAGTAGAACTCGGCACGGTATGGCCGGAAATTCGATTGTCGTACCCAATATAAGACTTTATGATACGTGACGCTCCGATCGACGCCAGTAAGTTCCAGGACGTAATATTTGTCGTCGTCGATGGTTTCGATACGCAGAATCGTGGCATTGTAATCGCCGGCGAAATTTGCGCGCGCCAAATCGCCATTAGCAACTTGCCCGGTCAGCCGCTGCGACATTGACAAGCGCACAGGCTGTGAGATGTCAGGTAGGAAAACCCAGAGATCGCGCCCCTTCATCAGCAGGATCTGTCCCCGCTCGGAAGCGGGTTCGGTGGTCAACACCACGCTGTTTTCGTTGCCCTTGGAGAGAACCCTGTATTTGCGTGAATCTGCTTGCTGGTCTGGCGCGGTGGTATTAATGTTAACGTCAACCTGGAAGCTTTCGCGCGGGAAACGTATCTGGTCGGCTTTTTCCAATATGCTTTGAGCAAGTTCAGCATCGTCGGAGGCGGTGGAGGCCATGGGTGCAAACAGGAGAGTTGCCACTAATAGATATTGCAAATATTTTTTTTGCATCATAATTCCTCATTTGGATTCCGGTTGCCGCCGAGGTTGCTTATTTTGCATTATTCCATGACGCTTGCCGATTTTGCATGCATTCTTAAGATTACTCTACCTTAGGTGAATAGCAAGTCCAGGCATTCAGGAATATCACATCGCGCGGAAAGAAGCTCATCAACAACACATCGCGTCGTTTGTGAGTCTGCGCAAGTTCCTCATCGCTGGCGCCGGTTTGACGATCGGTTCGTCGATGCGTGGCAATTTAACATGCGTTAATTACACAATTGGCGATCTTTGGCGTATAAACCAGCCACTGAGTTTAGTTAAAGGCCTGAGAAGGCTTCCTGCGAGTATATAGAATACGGTTTCAGGCGACCTTTATTTTACTTTTTCGCGCTGGTTGACGTTGCCTGGTAACGGACGATGGCGCGTATCTAAGATGGTCAGCTGTTGAAAAGAAGTCAAGGGACGAAAATTGGCGATGATAATTGCGTACATTCGCGCCGGCGCAACGCCTTGGTCAGCATCTGATCTAAGCCGCGGCGGATGAGACACGAAGATAAATTTGGATATTTTGCATTCGTTGCGGCATTGATCACGTTGCCGCTGCACTGCTTTGCGGAAGCGGTGGCATCTCATCCCGTGGAAGGCGCTGGATCATCATCCAATTCACCGCCTGATAAGACTGATCGTGAGATTTTGCTTCTGTCCATGTCCTTATCCCTATCCTCGCTTTTAGTTCGGCAGGCGGCCAAATCTCCGAGTATCACCAGTGGAAGCAATGCTGCGCATGACGAGACCACCGGTGAGTCCCTGCCCATCAAACTGTCTTTCTCGCTCACTTCGCCCCCGGTGCAGTCCACAAACAAAGATAAGGAGGTCAATGTGGCTGCGCACGATATCGGCGCCGGTCTTGGCGAAGGCGATATAAATTCGCGCGAGTCGCTATTCGGCGATATTGAACCTGCCACGGAAAGAGCGCCCCATGTGCCGGCCTGGAAGAAACTGGTGACTGGTTGGAGGGGGTTTTCCCAGTTGGAAATTGCGGATACCTATAGTAATCCAGAGCATTTCTCCAAGGCGAAGCTGAGAACCGAGCTTTCCCGCACGGGACAATTCAATGAACACATAAAATGGAAAATCAGCGGCCGTTTCGACTACGACGCCGCTTATGATGTATCCAATTTCTACCCTCCGGCAGTCCGCCGGGATCAACGTCAGGAGTTCTTTCTGCGTGAAAATTATCTGGACATTTCCGCTGGCAATTTCGACTTTCGCCTTGGTCGTCAACACGTGATATGGGGCGAAATGGTAGGATTGTTTTTTGCCGATGTTGTGTCGGCCAAGGACATGCGCGAGTTTGTCCTGCCGGCGTTCGATATATTACGCATCCCGCAGTGGGCAGTGCGAGCCGAATATTCGAAGAACGATATTCATGCCGAAGTGCTGTGGATTCCGGTACCGACCATTGACGAGAGCGGCAGACCGGGTGCGGATTTCTACCCCGGTCCGCTGCAGGGAACCGCTAGCTTTCTGGGTGAAGACCGCTCCGGACGCAATATTGGCAACTCGAATTATGGGCTTCGCCTGTCGCAGCTGAAAAATGGCTGGGATATTTCAGGCTTCTACTATCACAGCCTGGATGCCTCGCCTACATTCTACCGTACCAGCGGTTTCACCGAACCACTGGTCTTCCAGGCGCGCCATGACACGATCGACCAGTTTGGCACAACGCTTGCAAAAGATTTCGGCTCAATCGTACTTAAGGGTGAACTGGTTTATACGGATGGACGCAAGTTTAACGTTGCACGCCCAACCGCCATGAATGGGCTGGTCGGGCAGAACACCCTGGATTATGTGCTTGGCCTTGATTTCAGCTTGCCAGCCGAAACCCGTTTGAATGTGCAATTTTTTCAGCGCGTCTTTTTCTCGCATGATCCCGGCATTGTCCCCGATAAAAGGGAGAGCGGAGCCAGTATTCTGCTCGCCGGCAAGGTCTGGCATAATCTCGAAGCGCAAACCTTGCTCATTCACAGTCTCAACCGCAGCGACTGGATGCTCCGGCCGCGGCTGTCCTGGAATTTCCAGAGGAACTGGCGTTGGGCACTTGGTGCCGATGTTTTCGGTGGAGAACCTACCGGCTTGTTTGGCCGCTTCGACCAGAGCGATCGTGTTTATACGGAACTTCGTTACTCGTTTTGAGGGAATGCCAAAGCCCGTTGCCCGATTCAGCCGAGTTATTCGCCAGCTCGTAATTTCGCCAGCCAAAAAAGCGTGAAAAGTCCGTGTTCATCATGTTCTTGGGACAGCTTCTCCCGGTCGAGCTTTAGTCATATTGGCTCAACATTCTATTGGGCGAATATGTATAATCTGGCTTGATCCTCGCTGTATTCCTGAATGCATGCCTTTCTTTACTTACGATGAGGCCTTTTCCAGAAATATCGGCTGGCTGACCCCTCCGGAGCAGGAAAAGCTGCGGCATAAACGCGTTGCGATAGCCGGTTTGGGCGGCGTGGGCGGGGTTCATCTATTGACGCTTTGCCGCCTGGGTATCGGGAAATTCCATTTGGCCGATTTTGATACCTTCGATCTGGCTAATTTCAATCGTCAGGCAGGGGCAACGATCAGCACGCTCGGGCTTGGCAAGCTGGAGGTTATGATTCGCCAGGCGCGTGACATCAATCCTGAGCTTGAACTCAAGGGATTTGCCAACGGGGTGACAGCGGATAACCTGGATGATTTTCTGGAAGGTGTGGATATTTACGTCGACGGACTGGATTTCTTCGCTTTTCACGCTCGCCAGCAAGTTTTTGCCGCGTGTTCAACAAAACGTATTCCTGCTGTTACCGCCGCTCCGTTAGGCATGGGCACGGCAGTACTCAATTTTCTGCCCGGCGGCATGAGTTTCAATGATTACTTTCGTTTCGACGACGGCCCCGAAGCTGAAAAGGGTCTGCGCTTTCTCATCGGACTGGCGCCTGCTGGCCTGCATATGGGTTACCTTGTCGATCCCTCGAAAATAGATCTTGCGGCGCGTAAGGGGCCATCCACCAGCATGGCATGCCAGCTGTGTGCCGGCGTGGCTGCCACGGAATGCTTGAAAATTCTCCTTGGTCGCGGCCCGGTTCGGGCAGCCCCGAAGGGATTGCATTTCGATGCATATCGCAATACATTCGCGCTGACCTGGCGGCCAGGCGGCAATCGCAATCCCCTGCAACGGTTTGCGATTGCTCACGCCAAGCGCAGACTGGGGTTATAATGCATCCCGTCTCTCATCTCGTAAAAGATATTCTGGAACTTGCCCGCTGGGCGCCTAGCGGCGACAACACTCAGCCTTGGCGTTTTGAAGTTCTCGACGAGCGTCATTTAACCGTCCATGCATTCGATACACGTGACCATTGCGTTTATGACCTGGACGGTCATCCCAGCCAGATCGCCCTGGGCGCGCTACTGGAAACCTTGGCCATTGCGGCCAGTGCGCACGGCATGCGGGCAGAATTCAAGCGCAGTCCAGAATCGCCGGAAACAAATCCGCAATACATGGTAGAACTGATCCCAGACAGTCAATTGTTACCCGATTCCCTGCTGGCCCATGTAAAGGACCGTTCCGTGCAGCGTCGGCCCATGCGGACCAAGTCGCTCACGCAGCCCCAGAAAGTGGCTTTACAAAGTGCTGTCGGAGATGTCTATCACGTCCGCTGGTTTGACGGGAGCATGCAACGTTACCAATTTGCCAAGTTGATGTTTGACAACGGTAAACTCAGGCTCACTCTGCCTGAGGCCTACCCCGTCCACCGGAGTATCATTAAATGGAAGAGCCGTTTCAGCGAAGACCGGGTACCCGATCAAGCCCTGGGGCTGGATGCCATGACCCTCCAACTAATGCGCTGGGTAATGGCCAATTGGCAGCGTGTCGATTTTTTTAACACTTATCTGGCTGGCCACTTGGTCCCGCGAATTGAAATGGATTTGTTACCCGGTCTGTTCTGTGCCGCTCACTTCGCTATTCTGGCTCCCAAACCGCTGGAAACAATAGACGATTATGTGGCCGCAGGCAGGGTAGTCCAGCGCTTCTGGCTAACTGCCACGAGTCTTGGTCTCCAGCTGCAGCCGGAGATGACACCTTTGATCTTCAGCCGCTATGTGCGTGAAGGCAGGGTTTTCAGCCGCTTGCCGAGTGCCGTGGATTTGGCGACCACGCTTGGCGTTCGTTTGTCGCGATTGATGCAGGGACTTCCCGTCGAACAGGCCGTTTTTCTCGGGCGGATTGGCAATGGAACCGCGGCAGCCAGTCGATCCCTGCGATTGCCCACCGATCGATTGATGAGCAAGGGATAAGGCAATATATTGGATATATTCCGGCGTGTGGGTTAAACCGACGGCGGGGAGTCTCGCATAGGTTCGCGGAAGACTATTTCGTTATACGGCCATCGGTCAGCTCAATCACCCGATCAGCCATTTGCATGACTTTCGTATCATGGGTGGAAAAAATGAAAGTGGTTCCCTCTTTCTGATTGATGTCTTTCATCAGCCTGAGAATGCCTTCCCCGGTCTTATGATCAAGGTTGGCGGTGGGTTCGTCTGCCAGAACAATGCTTGGATGGGTTGCGAGGGCGCGTGCGATCGCAACCCGCTGGCGTTGACCTCCGCTGAGTTCGTTTGGTCTATGATGGGCATAGCGCTCCAATCCCACTACATTCAGATAATGCCGCACGCGCTCCTGCCGCATCTTTTTGTCCACGCCAGATTGCTGCATCAGGGGATATTCGACATTTTCCTGGGCTGATAATACCGGTAACAAGTTGAATGTTTGAAAGACAAATCCGAGTTTGTTCAACCGTAAGTCGGCCAGTTCATCCGCCGTTTTGCCGCTAACATTGTGACCTTCAATATGAATCGTGCCGCCGGTGGGCGTATCAATGCAGCCGATCAGATTGAGAAGTGTTGATTTGCCGCTTCCGGAGGGGCCGGCCAGGGCCATGAATTCGCTTTTTTGAATCGAAAGCCAGATTTCGTGCAATGCGGTGACGGTTTGCCCCCCGAGCGCATATTCCTTACTGACTGCGTGCGCTTCGACGATCGCGCCAGGTTCAGCATTATTTTCCATCGGTAGCAAGCTCAGGTTTAAAATCGCGAATAATCAGTTTCTCGGCATGCCGTAATTGCGTGGCCTGGATTTTTGCATATGACAGGAAGCAATGCACTCATTGAAGAGAATTTTAAATATTATGGCGGAGTGCGTTCACGACCGAAAGTCGCGCCGCCCGGCGTGCTGGAAGCACGGCCGCCACAATCGCGGCCAGCGCCCCGGTAAAGGCAGCCAGTGCAAGAACCCATGGCACTCGTCTAATCGTGGCGATATAACCAACATTCGACCCAGGCGGAGGTGGCATGGCGATACCGATACCTGATATCGCGCTTGCAAGCGCAATCCCAACTCCTATACCAAGCAAGCTTCCCAATAAGCCTAACAGGGTATTTTCGAGCAGTACAAGCTTAAAAATATGGTTCCTTCGTAGCCCCAGGGCAAGGAGGGTTCCAAACTCGCCGGTTCGTTCGTAAACCACCATATTGATGGTGCTGGCTACGCTCAGAACCAGCATGACCAGAATGATGAACTGCAGAGCCCCAATTTGACGGCGATACAATGCCTCGGTTTTCTGGTAAAAATCTGCCAGCTCATGCCAGGATTTCACGACGTAGCCGTTCGGTTCCAGCTTGCTCCGCATCATCGTTGTTACTGTATCGGTTGCGGTGGTGTCGTCCAACAACACGACGATGCTATGTATCGATGGGGTAAACATCAGTTCCTGCGCCGATGACAGCGGGATGCGCACCGCCCGGTCATCATATTCCTTGGAGAAGGTGCGAAACACACCTACAACCTCATATTCGAGCGTATTCAGCGCGCCTTCCGGCGTGTTGACCATCAGGGTTACAAAGCTGCCCGGACCAAGATGCAGGGCGGCAGCGACTCCTTCCCCAATCACGGCACTGAATGCGTCTGCCTCCTGCAGCGCGCGTCCTGTAACAATGGATGTCGAGGTTCCCAACCGCGCTTCCTTGGCCGGTTCAATCCCCTCGCCCATGATTGGCAGATCGGCACGGCCATTATTGGCGAGCCCAAAAAAATTCAGGCGGGTCATTACCATCTCCACATGCGGCACGTGCTTTATCGTGTTCAATACCGCCTGCGGTTGCGAAAACAGATAGCGCGATGGTTCCCTCCGGCCATATTCGAGGTAGCCGTGTCGGAAAACCTGTAGGTGCCCAATGCGGGAATGAATCGTTGCTTCCCGCAATTGCACAAACACGTCCTCGACAAATCCGCCGCTTATGATGATGGCGACCACGCCGGTGCTAATGGCCGCCAGCGTTAGCCCGGTGCGCAGTCGATTGCGGAAGATGTTGCGGAAGGCAAGCTTGAACATGTGACTTTTGCAGCTTTCAAATATTATGGCGTAATGCGTTAATGATGTGCAGACGCGACGCTTTCCATGCTGGATATAAACCTGCCAGTGCAGCCGTGACCAAGGGGATCAAAAATGAATTTATCATCACATGCGATGTCAGCCGGATTTCGCCGGTATAGCCTTCTTCCATGCCGGGAGGCGGCGGCATGGGAATACCAATCGCGGATATTAGTTCAGCCAGCCCATAACCGGTCGCCAGTCCGAGCGATGCGCCGATCAGCCCCAATAGAAACCCCTCGATGGCAAACATCCGCAGGATTTTCTTTCGTTTGAAACCGATCGCCAGAAGTGTGCCGATCTCGCCTGTTCGCTCAAGTACATTCATCACCAGCATGTTGGAGATGCTGAGTACGATAATGCAGCCGATAATCAGTCTTAGCACCTCCATTTGCTGCGAGAACAGCACGACAGTTTTGTTGTAGAAGTCCGCTTGTTCGTACCAGGGCACGAACTCCAGTTGATTGAAGCGGGCACGAAACTGTGAGAGATAGTTGTCGGTTTGCTCCGTCTCATTGAGCAGCACCAGCCAGACATGGGCGCTATTCACGCGCAGCAGTGATTGTGCCAGCCCCAGCGGCATGCGCAAGGCGGAATCGTCGTACGCCTGGTTTACGCTGACAAATAGTCCGACGATCTTTGCTTCAACCGCATTGATGCCTCCGCCGGCGGTGTTTACCAGCAGTACCACGGTTTCACCAGGTCCGATGTCAAGACTACGTGCCAGTCCTCGCCCAAGGACAACCTCCTTTGCAGCCGCATCGGCGAGGTTTCGGCCTTCTACAATGCGCAAGGCCTTGCTCAACACCGCTTCCTTGGACGGGTCAACGCCGTCCGCCACAAAGGCCACCGTTGTTTCGCCGTGACTGATAAGACCGGTAACGGCCAGCCGCGGCGCCACTACGTTTATGCCGGGCATGGATTCAATCGCTCGGCGCTCCGGTGAATTCTCCGGCAATAGGTAAGTGTAAGGATCTGCAACCCCCGCACTGAGGTATCCGGGCCGTGTGACCTGAATGTGGCCGAGTTGCGACTGAATGGTCCCTTCGCGCATAGCCCAGAAAATCCACTGGATAAAACCGTCGGCGAGTATCAGGCAAATGGCGCCAGCGGCAATCGTAAGCAGGGCCGTCAGCGTCCGCCGCGGATTGCGTGTCAGATTCCGCGCAGCGATAAGCAGGTTAGCCACGTCAATCTGACAGGATAGAATTTTTGATAGAACGGCCCATTAATACTTCACTAATTGTCGGCTCAGGGTTCGTGACAAGGCTGTGAGGTTTCAGGCCCCATGCAAGCTGAAGAGAAGCAGGTAGCAAAGGGTTGCAATCTTGACTTTCGGCGGCTTCTGCGCGACGGCCGGCAACAGTTGAGTTATAGTTGTCATGCGACTCTCCTGAAAAAATCCCCGCTCCCCCCATTCGTGGATTCATGATACAAAATAATCCGCACGTTATGGTATGAGTTTACTGTGAACGACAATAGTGGAAACCCGAAGTAAGCCGATTATTCTGCTGGTTGCCGAAGCGGTCACACTTGCGCATTTCGCGCGGATTGTGACATTGGCCAAGGCGCTCGACCCAACCGCATATGAAGTCATTATTGCGTCAGATCCTTGCTATCTGCACCTGGAAGCGCCATTCGATTGCGCCTTTCGTCCCATTCGATCAATTCCCCCTGCCGAATTTGCGGCAGCTCTCGCCCGCGGTAAGCCACTATACAGCATTGAAACTCTTACCCGCTATGTCGAGGACGACTTGGCGCTGCTTGACAGCATCAAGCCCGATCTGGTTATTGGCGACTTCAGACTATCGCTGGCTGTCAGTGTGCCGTTGCGGGGCATACCCTATGCTGCGGTGGTTAACGCTTACTGGAGTCCTTTTTCGGATGTCAGCTATCCGGTCCCTGATTTGCCAATGACCCGTATCCTTGGTGTTCGCCTGGCACAAAAGCTGTTCGATATCGTCAGGCCCATGGCGTTCGCCCTGCATGCCAAACCGATGAATCAGCTACGTCAGCACTTCGGACTGTCACCTTTAGGCCGCGATCTTAGAAATACATATACCTGGGCTGATTACACACTGTATGCGGACATTCCGGAAGTGGTGCCGACCTGTAATCTGCCGGCCCATCATCGCTACCTGGGACCGGTTCTCTGGTCCGCCGAGGCGCCGCTTCCTGAATGGTGGAACCGTTTGCCCAAGGACAAGCCGCTGGTATTCCTGACATTGGGCAGCTCGGGCCAGGCTGAGCTCCTGCCGATGGCGCTTTCCGTACTGTCGCGTCTCGCGATTACGGTTATCGTTGCCACGGCGGGAAAAATCACGCTTGCCGATGCGCCCCCCAATGCGTACATTACCGATTACTTACCCATGGACGTGGCAACCCGGTGCTCGCAAGTGGTAATCAGCAATGGCGGCAGCCTGACGACATACCAGTCACTTGCAAGCGGGGTGCCGATTATCGGTCTATGTTCCAATATGGATCAATTGCTGAACATGAATAGCGTCCAATGCCTGGGCGCCGGTATTACGCTGCGCGCCGCCAGCTTGTCTGCTGCCAACCTGCTGGATTCTGTAACCGCCATGCTGGATAACCCGGCTTATGCGCAGGCAGCCAGCAAAGTCGGCCAGATCCTGGCGAAATCCAATGCCGGCCAGCGCTTACGTGAGTTTGTGGCAGAAATTCTTGCTAAGGTGAGCAAATAGACAAAATGGACAATTAATAACGTTCGGGTCCATTTATAGGGGGGATTAAGATGAGTCAATACACGACACTTGAAAGAAATCGATATTTTGAGGTGCTGGGCAGCCTCAACGTAGAAAATCGTGGTGACAACAAAGTTGCTATGCTGTCCGAGCTGGATATGACTTCCGCGCAAGCACTACGTGCGGCCGTTCATCAGCAGGCCGGCATCAAGCCTTCATATACTGCAATTGTGGCAAAGGCAATCTCAATAGCGCTACGAGAACACCCGTATGCAAATCGGATGGCTATTGAAAGATTGTTCTGGAAACGTATCCTTCAATTGCATGACGTGCACATGACGATCGCGGTGGAGCGCGACCGTCCGGGCATTGAGCAGGCTGTATTTGCCGGTACGATCCGCGATACAGATAAATTAGACCTGATTGCTATCACCAGAGAATTGCAAGGCCTGGCGCAGTCAACGGAGGAAACCAACGAGCGCTGGCGTCTGCTCAAGCGTATGGTTGAAACGGTTCCTCCTTCCCTGGCGCGTTGGTTGATCTCGATTCCGCGCTGGTTTCCTGATCAATGGATTCAGCACCGGGGAGGAGCAGTCATGATTTCGTCACCCGCAAAATATGGCGTTGATATGATGGTAGCAAACTGGCCCTGGCCGATAGGGTATTCTTTCGGCTTGGTGAAGGATCGGGTCATTGCCGTGAATGGAACGATACTGATACGCCCGACCATGGTGCTTACCATGAGCTTCGACCGCCGCTTGATGGGAGGCGCTCCTGCGGCGCGTTTCTTTCGCGCGGTATGCGAGCATATCGAGCATGCTGAGCGCGACATGGCCTTGCCCGTCAGCACCGCTGCGGCAAAGGCGTGCGAAGCCTCCTCGGCCAGCTAAGCAATTTTATCTCTCTTTCCTTCTGGTAGCCAAATCCATTTAGGAAACGTAATTTGTTGGTCGGAAGCTAGCCCGGCATTTGTGGCGCGGATGGAAGAGCTGCAGGACCTTTACGGAGGAACCCCGGATATGGTGTGAGGGCTCCAGCAGTATTATGTACTGCGAAGGTTGCGCCATGATAAAAAGGCCACCCGGCGGGATGGCCTTCTAAATTGCTCCACTTTTTTGGTCAGTTCAGGTACGACGACGGCGATTTGCAAAGCCAAAGCCGAGCAGACCAATGCCGACCAGGGCCATGATGCTGGGTTCAGGGACCTGCTGGCTGCTAAAGTCTTGCGAGGTATCCGTCTGGATCACGAAGGCTGTCGCGCTGTCGGCACCCGTGGCAGCACCGTTAAAAGCCGCCGGCCGGGTATAGGTCGGGGAGGCCTGGCCTGGAAAGATCAACGATGCTTGCAACGTGGTCCCGAGCAGGTCGGGGTTTATAAAGGTATTATTGGTATCGGTGACGGTGCCGGTTAGGAACCCGCCTCCTACACCGGTCGTCGCGGAGAAGCTGCTATTTCCGGTATTCCACGTACCACTTAGTATGTTCACTCCGTCGAGGAAGCCAGTACCGGCTGCCTGATTCGCGTCAGGATTATCATCGTGAAAAATATCCCACGTTCCCGAGTTCAAGGTGATGTCGATGGAGGAACAACCGTCATTTACGCAAGTCGCGGTTTGCGTGAGGGTCGAGAACATCGTGGCTTCATAGCTCCCGCTTGCGGAGCCGGGGGATGCCACATATAAATCATTTACCGGCGAGGTGGTGCCAATGACGCCCGCGAAAGCCTGATAGGTCAAGGTGAAAACATCGCTGTCGCCAGTGATATTCGCGCCGGTCAGATCAAATCCCTGAATCCAGCCACCGCCATTTGAATGCCAGTCGAAGCCCGAGAAATTCTGCAGAACCCCATCCGAGCTGAACGTATCGTAAGTGGCTGAGTGTCCGGCGGTTGCTCCCCCCGCTAACGCTGTGGCTATTACTAAATTAATAAGCTTTTTTTTCATGATCTCTCCGAGGAGTAATTTAAACATAAGTGTGGCACGCTACGCTTTTATGGGAAGCAATCGTTATGCCAGTCCTGTTTAAATTCATTATTTTTATATATTTGACATTTATAATCAATAACTTATCTTAGTATAACAAAATTTACCTGGAATACCAGATTACGGCTGTGTAAAAAATCTCGACAAATTAACGCATCCGTGATGAACCGCTGCTATCCACGATAAGCATTTCTTCATTAAGCTTCGTGGGAAAAATGGCATGTCCTCCAAGGGGATAAAAAGCCAATGGCTAAAGTTTAGGTGGCGGCAGATCTCTGCCCTGGCAATCAACTTCTCCCAACTGTATTTTCTTGTATATTACCTATCATGAAATCAGCATTAAAGTCGAGCCGAAACCCAATACAGGTGGGTGATTGCAGCGGACGTCGGTGATGGAAGCT
>JBOIFK010000302.1:0-12679 GCA_050741585.1 Nitrosospira sp. | reverse complement strand
GTTTCTTATCGGTGCCTTCGGTGCAGCACTGTTCTATGGCGACGGGGTGATTACCCCGGCCATCTCCGTACTGAGTGCAGTGGAAGGACTCGAGGTGGCGACTCCATTACTTAAGCCATACGTTCTGCCCCTCACCTTGACTGTGCTGATTGCACTGTTTGTGCTCCAGCAGCGGGGAACAGGAGGAATTGGAGTCATGTTTGGGCCGATCACGCTGATATGGTTCAGTACGCTCGGGATTGCCGGCGTCGCCAATATTGGTGCCGCGCCGGAGATATTGGCGGCGCTTAATCCGGTCCATGCCGCCGCTTTCTGTCTAAATAATGGGTGGCTCGCGTTCGTTGCATTTGGCGCCGTGGTGCTCGCGGTGACAGGTGGTGAGGCCCTTTATGCGGATATGGGGCACTTCGGCGCGAAACCGATTCGCCTGGCCTGGTATGCATGCGTATTGCCAGCGCTTACTTTGAATTATCTCGGGCAGGGGGCACTGCTGCTTTCCAACCCGCTGGCAATTTCCAATCCTTTCTACCTGCTGTTTCCCCCTTGGGCGCTTTATCCGGCGGTAGGGCTGGCGACCGTGGCTACCGTAATCGCATCGCAAGCGGTTATCTCGGGTGTTTTCTCGGTGACCAAGCAAGCTATCCAGCTGGGCTTCCTGCCGCGCATGCAGATCAAGTACACCTCGGATCGGAAGATCGGGCAAATATACATCCCCTTTGTCAACTGGACGTTGCTCATAGCGGTAGTCATGGCAGTGCTGGGATTCGGCTCATCTTCCAGTCTCGCATCTGCGTATGGGTTTGCCGTCACCGCCACGATGGTCATTGAAACACTGCTTACGTTTTTCGTACTTCGCTATGCCTGGAATTACTCCTGGGTTTTGTGCGTGTTTGCGACCGGAATTTTTCTCACCATCGATACAATATTCTTTGCGGCCACGACCCTGAAGCTTGCCCAGGGCGGCTGGTTTCCGCTCTCAATCGGCGTCGTACTCTTCAGCATAATGCTGACTTGGCATCGAGGACGCCGGATTTTATTCGAGCACTTGCGCTCGGCCGCTATACCGCTTCAGCCCTTCCTCGAATCATTAGCTGCCGATCCACCGGCGCGTGTCGCCGGCACATCAATCTTTCTGACAGCGGACCCAAATGGGGTGCCCCACGCGTTACTGCATAATCTCGCGCATAATCAGGTCTTGCATGAGCGCGTGGTATTCTTGACTGTGACGTATATGGAAACTCCACGGGTTCCCGCGAACCAGCGGGTAGCGGTCAAGCAGCTGATCGATAACTGCTTCCAAATTGCGATTCGATACGGTTTCAAAGACCAGCCCAATCTGCCGTATGCACTAGAAATGTGCGAACCCTATGGACTGGTATTCGAGCCGCTGAAGACATCCTTTTTCCTTAGCCGCGACATCGTCGTACCAAGTGCTGGCGCCGGAATGTCGTTGTGGCGGGAGCGGCTTTTTGCAACCATGGCTCGCAACTCCAGCAGCGCTGCCGAATACTTCAAGCTACCGGCTAACCGTGTCCTCGAACTGGGGGCACGAGTCGAGATCTGACCGATATTTCACGCTGGTGCGAAGCTGCCTTGCCGTTCCAGCGCTTAAGGAAAGTTGTTCGGCCTGAAATCCTGAATATATTCAGGCGAGGCCGGAAGGCGACAGCATCTGCGGCATCGTCAATGCGCTGAATGTCAAGTGCACATGCACGTCGATCATGCCAGGCATCAAGGTGCGGCCGGCACCTTCGATCTTTGCGGAACCACGCGCCGTGACCCCGTGCCCGATTCTCGCGATCCGGTCTCCGACGATGAGGACATTCGTTGGCGCGCTTAGCTGTCCTTTAATGACATCAAGCACGCGCACGTCGCGAAACAGGGTTTCGGGAGACGTCGAGTTCGGCGCAACCAGTTCCTGTGCAGCCGCAGCCTGCGCCGTCATCCAGCCGGCGAGCGACAATGCTGCAAGGCGTAATCCCCGGCGCCAATTCTCCATGTACATCGCTCGCCCCTCTCAGGTTGAAGAACTGCCTGTCAAAACGATGGCCCCCAAACGTCTCTCTCAGTTACTCGCGATGCTCTCTGCAAGCCGGATGTCAGAATGCGAAGGTGGCGCCGAGAATCGGCCCTCCGAGCGCCGCGTTCGCGCGAACATCCCCACTTTTAGTCACCTTCACTTGCGACTTGCGTCTTGTTGGTCATTGTGTTCACTCCTATACTCCGGTGGGCCACCGGCCGTGTCGTCCTTGAATGACTGCCTTCCAATTGCGGAGGGTCATCGACCAGCCAGCGAATGTCCATTGGGCGAAACACGGCCCTTCTCGTGGCCGCCCGTAGCTTCGGAATGGGCGCTTGTCTGCCGTCAAGGGGTTGGCTTCCGATGAGTAATGCGCGCTGATGCGAATGCCACCGAGCACCGTCCCTGTTTTACGACATGAGTTTCATCCGGTGCAGCCCGGAGAATCGGATCGGGAGAATTCGTCGATCCGGCAGAGTTTGGCATCCCGGCACGGATGAAGCTGAGCATTATGTTTCCACGGAACCACTCTGATATTCGGTCCAGCGTTTTGCGCTGGCAGCCGAGAACATTCGGCGCTGCAGAAATCCGCGACGATTGTCGGCGAGAGGAGCGAACCTCGGCAGCGGCGGCTAATTCGACAAGCTTCGCGATGGTGTTGATGTTCCGAGCCGTCCCCTTCTCGGTGGCCGGTGTTCTCAATTTTGAGCGACCCATGCCGGCCCCCATAGGCAACATAGATTTCCCGCTTGCTCAAATGCAACTCCTCGTCCTTTTGGCCTCGAATGTCGTCACGAGCGTTGGCTGGCAGAGGATCGTCGAGGAAAATTGCGACGGTCCATTTCGGGGGATTTGTGAAACGGATTGGATTTGAGAATGGCTGCCATCTCGTCCGGCGTGGGGACGATGACGCCAACCGGCTTTCCGGCATATGCCTGAAGGCGCTTTTCAAGTGACGTCTTAACCTTCGACGCGGACTGCTTGGCGACGAAGACGAGATTTCCGCTGGCTACATAGGTTTCGATCTCGGTGAAGCCCTCTGCGACGCACATCGCTTTAAGCTCGGCCATGGGCAGCTTGCCTGTTCCTCCCACGTTCACGGCGCGCAACAGTGCAACATAGGTCGGCATTGCTGATCCTTCGTCCAGATCAGTATTCAAGCGAAGAATGTCGCATGATGGCGCAGGTTTGGCGCGCCCAACACGATTCGAACGTGTGACCCCCGCCTTCGGAGGGCGGTACTCTATCCAGCTGAGCTATGGGCGCATATGGGTGTAAACTTTACTTTTATTTTGTTGCGCAGACCGATAGGATAGCTTTTTTTATATCCCCCGTCCAACGTAAACCAATTGTGCTTTTGCTTGAACAGGCACGAACCTATACAATAACCATTTTTTCCTTGGGGAGTTATTGTGAGCGGCACTGAAGATGAAGAAGGGCATTCCTCGGGCATCAAGACGCCGAAACAACTGGTGGTCGTTCTTCTGGCTGCTTTTGTGTTTCCAGTCACGATTATTTTGCTCTTGGCACAGTTTGTGACCGGTGATGTTCCGATAGATCTGGATGATCCTGTTTTTTCGGATGCAGCTGTGGAAAAGCGCTTAAAACCGGTCGGGGAATGGGTGGCCACGAGCGACTCGCCGCAGCCTGAAGCGAAATTGGAGGGAGCCGACCAGGTAGCGAATGCTGTCGCTGCTCCAGCAGCGGCAGTTGACGGCGCGGAGAAAGTCAAAACAATCTATACAGCCAGTTGCGCTGCTTGTCACACAACGGGTGCGGCGGGCGCCCCCAAGCTTGGCGATAAAGCCACATGGGCTCCCCGTATCAAGACCGGCGTGGATATGCTCTACAATAGCGCTCTCAAGGGCAAGAATGCGATGCCTCCCAAAGGCGGAAATGCCAGTCTGTCTGATGACGATGTCAAGGCGGTGGTGGATTATATGGTGAGCGAGGCAAAATGATTCCCTGAGAACAGGAGAGCACAACAACGGGGCGATAGGGGAATCCATATCGCCCTTATTTTTGATCAATGTAGCCACTCGATACCGGCTCCGCGGATAGTCCCGCGGATCTTCCGCGATTCAGGTTTTACGATTTCTTCAGAAAAATATGGCTACTTTCGCAATTGGTGATTTGCAAGGCTGCTATAAGGAATTCAGGCGGCTTCTTGACCTGATTCACTTTGACCGTGCAAACGACAGGTTGTGGCTGGTGGGTGATATCGTCAATCGTGGACCGGATTCACTGGCCGTATTGCGTTTCATCAGGGAGTTGGACGACGCGGTAATCATGGTGCTGGGCAATCATGATCTGCATCTGCTTATGGTTGCCGAAGGTTGCGCCAAACTGCATGGGGGCGACACGCTACAAGACATATTCAACGCACCTGACAGGGACGAGTTGTTTCATTGGTTGCGGCACCAGCGGCTGCTGCACGTGGATGGGAATTATGTCATGGTACATGCGGGTTTGCTGCCGTCCTGGAGCGTGGCGCAAGCAGCGTTGCTTGCACAAGTGGTCGAAGGGGCGGTGCGTAGTAGAGATTTCCATAAATTCTGCTCTCACCTGTATGGCAACCAGCCCGATCAGTGGAATGATGATCTTGAAGGGTATGCGCGCATGCGAGTGGTCATCAACGCCATGACGCGTATGCGCGTATGCACTCCTGACGGAAAAATGAATTTCGCTCACAAGGGATTGGTGCAGGACATACCAGCCGGTTATCTGCCATGGTTCGAGGCGCCGAATCGCGCCAGCCGGGAAGCCACCATTGTTTGCGGCCACTGGTCAGCGCTGGGTTTGCAAATGAGAGATAACCTGATAGCGTTGGATACAGGTTGCTTGTGGGGAGGGAGCCTTACCGCCGTCCGGCTGGAAGATCGAAAGATCTTCCGGGTGCCTTGTGCGGTAGGGGAAGAGACAAAGCGGTGGCAATAGCCTGTTCAGCATAACGTGCCAGTTCGCGTCGATTTTTGCCGCTGCTATGAATAGGCTGGGCGAAAATTAATTCGATCTCAATCCACGGTTGCTGCAATATTCGCCGCAGTGATTCCAGCATCGAGATATTAACGAATGCCGCCGACTTGCTGATTGTCCCTTCGGCATCGCTGTAACGTATTGCAACCGGGTACACCATCGCCGCGACTGCTACCGCCGGTTGCAGCAGGGAGGCATGAAAATGCCGAAGCATGGTGCCGTCGCTGGTCGTACCTTCCGGGAATACTGCAACGCGGTCTCCCATAGTCAACGCATTGCCGATGTCTTCGTTTATTCGGGCGGTATCGCTGCGTTTTGTGCGCTCGATGAACAATGTCCCCGCATTCTCGCTCAACCAACCGAGTAACGGCCAGCTTCGAATCTCGGATTTGGCTACAAAACGGGCGGGACATACCGTTATCAAAGAATAGACGTCCATCCAGGAAACATGATTAGCCGCCAGCATCACCCGCTGCATTTCGGCCGTGGGTACCACGCCACTGTAGCGCAACCTGATACATAGAATCGCAAGAAGGCCCGCCGACCAGTTTTGCGCCATGCGTCTTTGCGCCGATTGATTGAGATGTGGGTATACCGCAGATTGAGCCAGGCCCGAAATGATGTGCAGCAACAAGCGGACGGACCGAAAAATCTGTGTCAATCGATTGGTGGTAGCGTTTTGCATGCCATTATTATCGCATCAATAATGACTGTTGATGGCCTCGGCACGAAAGCCCGGCGTGCTAGCTGGATTAGCAGACTTCGGACCTGGACTTAAGGGAAACGGAAATCAGTGCGATACTCGCGAAACGCCGCCTCCGCCTAAAATCCTTACCCGCTCCCCGGGCTTGAATTCCTCATCGGCCTCCTGTGTGATCGACACCATTGAGCCATTGTCCAGTTTGACGGTGATTTCGAGCCCCTTCCTGCTTGTTAAGCCCTGCTCCGCTGCCTGGCCCAGAAGCCCGCCGGCAACCGCGCCAAGAACCGCGAAAATAGCACCCAGTCTGCCGTCGCTGGCGGTGCTGGCGCCGATGCCGCCGGCCGCTCCCCCTGCTACGGCCCCGATGCCGCTGCGTGTGCCTTCAAGCTTTACTTCCCGTACACTTTCCACGATGCCGGTACGTACGCTTTGTTCTTGCCGAGCTTGGCCACGGGAATAATCGCTACCAGATAATCCCGCCGCGCAACCGCTCAAAACCGCCACAGATGAGTATATCAACGCCACCGCGAAAATATTCGCCCGTTTCATTGCGTCCCTCTTTAGAGAAGAATGCGGTTGCCGAAAATTTCAAAATACCGTTGATCGATTTCATCCTGGCTGAAACGGTGATTCTGGCCGCCGCGTTGAGCGATTTTCAATGCCCCCATGAGCGAACCCAGTTGTCCGATGCTCTGCCAATCCATTTCGTTACTGATTCCATAGAGCAATCCCGCGCGATAAGCATCGCCGCATCCCGTCGGATCGACCAGGTTATCGACTTTAACGCTTGGAATTTCAATTTGTTGACGATCGGAGTAAATTACCGATCCCTCGGAGCCTTTTGTGACAATCAATCCCTTCACGTGTTTCGCCAGCACTTCCAGCGTGCACCCGGTGCGCTCTTGCAGCAACTGACCTTCGTAGTCGTTGACCGCGACGTAATCGGCCTTGCCGATCATATCCAGCAGCTCTTCGCCATTGAACATCGGCAATCCTTGACCGGGATCGAACATGAATGGGATCCCCGCTTCATGGAATTCATGTGCATGCTGCACCATGCCATCGCGCCCATCCGGAGCAACAATGCCAAGGCTCACCTCCTTTGCATCAGGTACGTGGTTTTCATGCGAAAAATTCATCGCACCAGGATGAAAAGCGGTAATCTGATTATCCGCCAGATCAGTGGTGATAAATGCTTGCGCAGTAAACGTATTATTTACATGCCGTATATGAGTTTGCGCCAGCTCCAGATCTTCCAATCGGCTCGCGTATGGCTGATAGTCATCACCCACTGTAGCCATGATGAGCGGCTTGCCTCCCATCATTTGCAGATTGTAGGCAATGTTGCCGGCGCAGCCGCCGAACTCCCGGCGCATATCCGGCACCAGAAAAGCGACATTCAGAATATGAATCTGTTCCGGCAGGATGTGATTCTTGAAATGATCGTTAAACACCATAATGGTGTCGTAAGCAATGGAACCGCAAATAAGTGTATGCATATGTTTGGAGAGATAGGAGACTATTTTTTGTCCGGTTAAATCAGTTTGCTCAAGCCTGCTTCCAAACCAGATCGAGTTCCCGCGCGGCTTTGACGTCGTCAAGCCTGCGCACGGGGGTGGTATGGGGGGCGTTTTTTACCATTTCCGGCTGGGTGTGGGCCTCTTCCAGGATTTCCTTCATGGACGTGACAAACGCGTCAAGCGTTTCCTTCGACTCGGTTTCGGCGGGCTCGATCAGCAGGCATTCCGGCACCAGCAGCGGGAAATAGGTGGTAGGAGCATGATAACCCTTGTCCAGCAGCCGCTTGGCCACATTCATCGCGTTAACCCCCGTTTTCTCCTTAAGGTCTTTAAGCGTGACGATAAACTCATGGCTGGCGCGTCGGGTGGGATACGCGATCTCAAAACCTGCCTTGCTCAGCTCCGCCATCAGGTAATTGGCATTCAGCGCGGCGAACTCGGCGACCCGATGCATGCCCTCCGACCCCAGCAGGCGGACATAGACATATGCCCGCAATAGCACGCCCGCATTCCCCATGTGCGCCGATAGTCTGCCAATGGATTGGGGAATGTCTTTTTCCGTGAGCCAGCGGTATGCTTCTTTTTCAAAGGCCACTATCGGTACGGGCATGAACGGCAACAAACGCTTGCCAACACCCACCGGCGCCGAACCGGGCCCGCCACCGCCATGGGGAGTTGAGAAAGTCTTGTGCAGGTTGATATGAATGACGTCAAAGCCCATGTCACCCGGCTTCACCTTGCCAAGTATCGCATTCAGGTTTGCGCCGTCGTAATATAGCAACCCCCCTGCCTGATGGACGATGCTGCTCATTTCGGCCACGTTTTTCTCAAATACACCCAGCGTGGAAGGGTTGGTCAACATCAACCCGGCCGTTTGCGGCCCGACTGCCGCTTTCAGTGCCTCCATATCCACGTCGCCTTCCTTGTCAGTGGATATTTCTACCACCTTGTAGCCGCACATGACTGCTGTGGCCGGGTTGGTGCCATGAGCAGCATCGGGGACGATGATTTCCGTACGAGCGGAATCCCCGCGCGACTCATGATAGGCGCGTATCATCGCGATACCGATCAGTTCGCCTTGCGCTCCTGCCATCGGTGTCAGGCTGACGCCTGACATGCCGGTCACATCCTTCAATATTTCCTGCAGTTCATACATGCACGCAAGAAAGCCTTGACCAGTGCTTTCCGGTGCCCGTGGATGTCGACCCAGGAATGACGGCAGCATCGCCAGCGAGTTGCATGCACGCGGGTTGTACTTCATCGTGCAGGAGCCGAGTGGATAAAACTGGGTGTCTATCGAGAAATTCTTTTGCGACAGTCTCGTGTAATGACGCACCGCGTCCATTTCAGACACTTCTGGCAGCAGCGGCGGCACCTTACGCAGCAGATTCTGGGGAATGCTTTCAGTCTCCGCTGCTGTTGCCGGAGATTGGGAATAATTGCGCCGCCCGGGACGCGAGTGTTCAAATATCAACATTGATAAAATCCGAGACTTTATGGTGAGTGTTTGTCGAAAGACGCTTCTGGAATCCAAATTTGCGGGCGTCCGCCTTGCCTATCGCTTTTTTATACCCTCATCACGGTACTCCTTGTTCACAGGAATACGCAGACTGGGATCATGCTTTCTCCACGCACACTTTGCAACGGCAATTTGCCAAATGGGCCGCATAGGACTCGCATGTCAAGAACCTGTCCGAAGCCTATTTCAGAGCGGCCAAGGCCGCGTCATAGTTGGGTTCATCCTTTATTTCCGGCACCAGCTCAGCGTGAATCACTTTGTCGCTTTCATCCAGCACCACGACAGCGCGGGCGGTGATGCCGGCCAGCGGACCATCGGCAATGGCTACGCCATAATTCTTCATAAACTCGGATCCACGCATGGTGGACAATACCACCACCTTGTCCAGACCTTCGGCATCGCAGAAGCGGCTCATTGCAAAAGGCAGATCAGCGGCAATTATCAATACCACGGTATTGTCCATGTTGCTGGCTTTTTCATTGAACTTGCGGGTGGACGTGGCGCACACAGGGGTATCCAGGCTGGGAACGATATTAAGCACTTTTTTCTTGCCGCTAAAATCGGCCAGCGTTACATCCTTCAAATCCTTATTTACTAGCGAGAATGCTGGCGCCTTGTCGCCCGCTTTTGGAAAGGAGCCTTCAATTTTAATGGGGTTGCCTGCAAGAGTTACCATGCTATCCTCCTTAAGTTGAGAGTGATGGAGCTAAGGGTGTGTGAGAATGAACGGGCGCGATATTATCAAGTGCCTGGTTTAAGTGAGCGGCGTAATTTTCTAGATCGGCGGCCGTTTTGGTTTCGGTTGCACATACCAGTAGCGTGTTGCCAAGCTCTGGGTAAAATTCCTGCAGATTCAACCCGCCCAATATTCGCTTGCTTTTAAGCGCGTGCAATACTTCTTCAATCGGTTCAGGCAGTGCAATGACCGCTTCGTGAAACACCGGTCCGCTGAAAATCCTTTTCACTCCCTTCAGGGCTTCCAGTTTCTTCAGCAAAGTCAGGATGTTTGCGTGTGACCGCGCGGCGACTCGCCGCAGGCCTTCCGGTCCCGTCAGCGCCATGTAAATGGTGGCTGCGGTGACCATCAACCCCTGGTTGGTACAGATGTTGGAGGTAGCTTTGGAACGCCGAATATGCTGTTCACGCGCCTGAAGCGTGAGGACAAAGCCGGGTTTGCCGTCTTGATCCGTTGTGCCACCAATGATGCGTCCTGGCATTTGGCGTACCAGTGCCTGCTTGCAGGCCATAAAGCCGAAATACGGGCCGCCGCTTGAAAGTGGAATCCCCAATGGCTGGCCCTCGCCCACCGCCACATCCGCCCCTTTTCCGCCCCATTCGCCGGGGGGCGTGAGCATCGCCAGCGCCATGGGATTGACCACACCAATCGCCAATGCGTTCTTACTATGTGCCCAATCGGTGAGCGCATCAACCTGCTCGAGTACGCCGAAGAAATTAGGCTGAGGAATGACCAGTGCCGCAAATTCTTCTTTGCCGAACGCATCCAGCGATTCTGGTAAGGTCTGGCCAGACTGCCTGCAATAGGGTAATTCGACGACGTCAATACCCTGATTTCTAACGATGGTTCGCACCACATGCCGATAGACAGGATGAACTGTGGCGGGGATCAGGATGCGGCGCGAGGACTTATGCGACCGCACTGCCATCAATGCCGCTTCTGCCAGTGCGGAAGCGCCATCGTACATACTGGCATTGGAAACATCCATCCCCGTCAGCGATGCCATCATGGTCTGGTATTCGTAGAGCAGCTGCAAAGAGCCCTGGCTTGCTTCGGCCTGATATGGGGTGTACGAGGAATAGAACTCGCCACGGGTGGCGATCTGCCATACTGCGGCCGGGATATGGTGCTCATACGCGCCAGCGCCGATAAAATTGAGATAATGTCCATCCGCCTCGGCCCTTTCCAGCATCAGCCGTGAAATTTCCATTTCGTTCAATCCGGGGGGAACTCGTTTCAGGCTACCCGTTTTCAGGGCGGGCGGAATTTCATCAAACAGATCGTCAATCGTGTTAGCACCGATGCTCGCGAGCATCGCGTGTATATCTTCTTCAGTATGAGGAATGAACGGCATGGTTTGTTCCGTAAGTCATTGGCATGAAGCAAAAAAGTGGGGAGCGAAAATGCAAGGTCCGAAAATATTATCCATATTTCATTGTCGGCGCATCACGGTTATTCATTTTCCTCGCTTTCGAGCAGCTTTTGATAACCCGCTGCATCGAGCAGATTGTTCAGATCGGCAACATTCGCTGGTCGTAGTTTGAAAAGCCATGCTGCGTAGGCATCCTGATTAATTTTTTCCGGGGCCGCTTCGAGATCGGGATTGACCGCTGTGACCTCTCCCGAGATAGGCGCGTACACGTCAGCTGCCGCCTTGACCGACTCCACGACGGCGCATTCTTCTCCATGACCGAGTTTGCGCCCCACATCTGGCGTTTCCACAAACACCATATCGCCCAGCAACTCCTGAGCATGCTGGGTAATGCCGACTGTCACGGTGCCATCGTCTTCAAGCCTCAGCCATTCATGCGATTTGGTATATTTTAAATTGTTTGGGATATTCATGTGTATGCTCCAGAATTAATGACATTTGCTCTGCGTCCAAATCAAATCAAACTTTTGCCATTTCGCACAAATGGATATTTTACCGCTTTCGCTCGTAGCATCTTGTCCCGTACCAAAACCTGCACCTCATCTCCAGCAGATACTTCTACAGGCAGGCGTGCCAGCGCAATGGATTGATTAAGCGTCGGAGAAAATCCGCCACTGGTGATCTCGCCTTCGTCATTATTGACGTCATGTGCAACAACCTTTTGATGGCTGCGCAGCACACCACGCTCCAGTAAAATCAAGCCAATTAATTGCTGTTTCACAGGCGTTTTCAGCAGTGCTTGCCTACCGATAAAGTCGCGATCACTTTTTAGATCAACCGTCCAGCCCAATCCGGATTCCAATGGGCTGGTCGTTTCATCCATGTCCTGGCCGTAAAGATTCATTCCCGCCTCAAGCCGTAATGTATCGCGTGCCCCGAGCCCCGCGGGAGCCACGCCTGCGGCATGTAGCGCATGCCAGAAATCTGCGGCATCATTCGAGGGTAGCATGATTTCAAAGCCATCCTCGCCAGTGTAGCCGGTACGGGCAATAAAATATTTATCGTGCGTTATTGCCTGGAACAACTTCAAGTTCTCCGTTGCGGCCTGAGCCCCGGCAACAGCTTGCCAAACTTTAGCGCGGGCATGAGGCCCCTGTACTGCGATCATGGCTAAATCACGGCGGGGAATGATTTCCAGCCCGGGTGCGATCTCGTCGCGTTTAGCCAGCATCCACGCCATATCCTTATCAGCGGTACCCGCATTCACAACCATGCGGAAATGCGATTCAGTCAGAAAATAAATGATGAGATCATCCATTACCCCGCCTTGCGGATTGAGCATACAGGTATAAAGCGCTTTGCCGGGCTGTGTCAGCTTGTCCACATTGTTGGCGACCAGATGCCGAAAAAAAACACGGGCAGCGCCGCCCTTGATATCCACGGCTAACATATGTGATACGTCGAACATGCCGGCATCGCTACGTACCTTGCGATGTTCATCAAGCTGGGAACCGTAATGCAAAGGCATGTCCCAGCCTCCGAAATCGACCATCTTGGCCTGCATGTCCTGGTGAGTTTGATTAAGTGCGGTTGTTTTCACAGCTGGGCGTCCCAAAAATAAAAAAGGCGAAGTCACGTCCATGACTTCACCCCTCTGTCCTTTTACCTGAGAGATTAACGGGACGTCCGTCCCGCGTGCCCCTTCGGTGGCCAAATTCAAATGTCGGCGCTCTCCAGACTGCCTGTCGCAAGCGGTTCTCAAGGATCAAAAATGGTTCTGATCTACGCCTGAGCGATTCCGGGGGGTTGCGCCTTCGGCGGCGACGATGAAAC
>JBOIFK010000301.1:0-6503 GCA_050741585.1 Nitrosospira sp. | reverse complement strand
GAAGACCAATAGTTGTTCTATTGGTCGAAAAAGCGGTGAAATATGCACCGTCCAGACGCTTTTGCAGCCGATTTCCTTTAAGTCCGACAGGCTGCTACCTGGTGTGCTATGTGGGTCAGCGAACAGATTAAAAGATAGCGAATGTAAAAATATCCTCAGGGAGTTCACGGAGTGGTTTCCGGGCCGGGGGGAGCCTGGTCGATCAGTTGGCGGAAGCCCTGCGTTAAAACGACCGTCTTTATTCTGCACAGGAGGCAGTCATGCCAAGAGGCGATAAATCATCCTATACGGATAAGCAGAAACGTCAGGCAAAACATATCGAAGAAGGATACGAAAAACGTGGTGTTTCCGAAGATGAGGCGAAACGGCGTGCCTGGGCAACCGAGAACAAAGTCTCCGGGGGAGGCAAAAAATCGGGGGCGGGCAAGGATTCCAGGAAGTCGTAATTGCCGTATCCTCTGTTTTTCCTTCCCCGTGAAGGGGTAACAGCCGGCGAGCAAAACCGGCGTAAAACACTTCCTGAATCATCCCCATATAAGACGCTGCCGCCAGCATCGGGACAATGACGTGGCGCCGCATTTCCGGAAGTGGCGCGCCGAAGGAATAGCAAAGTCCGCCAATCCACGGTAAGCTATGTCCGCAATAACAAAAATATTGATAGGCCGTTCCCGTTTTTCTTCTCTATGGCGATAGCTCAGATATAACCGGCATCAGCTTGCTTTTACTCAACTTGAAGTACAATTCCTGGCCGGCAGGCTAAGAAAGCAGGAACATAAAGTATGTTCAATTTGGGCTCCAAAGAACCTGTGATAGCGAAAGCGAGGATTGCAATCGAATGTCCTCCCGCCGAGATATTCAGGTATCTGGGAGATGGATTCTTTGAAAATTATCCGAAATGGTCTCCCGAAGTCATTGAGCTTGAAAGAATCACCGACGGCCCGTTGAAATTGGGGACCATAGCAAGGCAAGTGCGCGTTGACCAGGGACGCCGCACAGAAACGAGGTTTACCATCAACGTTTATGAGCCGGGCAAACGCCTTGGCTTTGCCGGGGTTTCCGATCCCTTTCGCTGCACTTACGAGTTGCGGGATATTAATCCGGGCAAATCGGCTGAGTTGATTTTTACTTTTGAACTGAGTGAAATCCAGATGTTTATGCGCCCCTTTGAGAAGCTGATCCGCGTAGTGGTTCAGGAAGGTGCCGAACGCACGGTAAGAAACCTGAAACAATTAACGGAAGCCAGCAAACGTGCACCGGCTTCACCAAATTCTCGGCCCCATTAAATATTCAGGAGAAAAAAATGAGCTTTGTGGCTGAAAAAGACCCTGGTTTGATCCCCCAGATCCTGTCCCAAATACTGGACGGTTCCGTTAACGGTATCACGCTGGTGGATCCTGACCAGAAAGATATGCCCATCATTTATGCGAACAGGCAATTCGTGGCGATGACGGGATATCCCCCGGAGGAGATTCTCGGCCGCAACTGCCGTTTTCTGCAGGGAAAAGATCGGGAGCAGGAGGGTCGCTTTGCGATGAAACAGGCGATCGAAAGTCACCAACCCATCGAAGTGACTATTCGCAACTACCGGAAGAACGGAGAGCTCTTTTTTAACCACCTGACATTGACTCCGCTTTTCGATGGTGCAGGAACGCTTCTCTATTATCTGGGTGTTCAGTACGACGTGAACCGTAATAGAGACATGATCTCGAAGTTCAATATGCGACAGGAAGCCGATACCAGGCGATTGCTGTCGTCATTACTACCAAGGCCTTGACGACAAGTCCAGCCAAAATGAATCCATTACGGTAAAAGAGGATCTTATGACTCCACAAGTGTCGGCAAATATGCAACGGCCCCGGTCAGACGACCGGCCTTTATGGGACGTTGCATTTGCGGTTTACGGATATCCGGCATTATTGATCGCCCACCGGTTGAAAGTCTTTTCGTTGCTCGCAGACGGTGCGCTGACGCTTGCCGATATCTGTAAGTCGCTAAATATCCAGCGACGGCCAGCCGAGGCAATCCTGACAGCGGCCACAGCACTGGGTTTCCTTTCGTTTGAAGGCGAGCGTTATTCCCTTACCGCACGTTCCGAGGATTACCTCCTCGAAAAGAGCCCCTGCTACTTCGGGTTCTTCTGGGACATGATGATCGACAATTCCGAGATATTTTCGTATGCGAGCCTGGAACGAGCGGTCCTGACGAATTCTCCCCAGGCCTATGGGGGCGGCGATATTTACAAATCCCATGAAGAGCAAGCCGAACTGGCACGCAGATTCACCCGGGGAATGCACAGCATCAGCATGACATTGGCCACTACCTGGCCAAATACCCTGAATCTTGACAACCACCGGATGATGCTCGACATTGGCGGGGGTTCGGGAGCCCATTCGATCGGAGCGGCGTTGCAATTACCGGCGTTGCATGCGCTGATCCTAGACCTGGAGCCGATATGCGAAGTCGCTCAGGAGTTTATCGCCCGGCACGACTTGCAGGAGCGCATCGGAATCCATGTTGCCGATATGTGGAACGATCCATTTCCCAAAGCGGATCTGCATTTCTAGTCCAACATCTACCACGACTGGCCGAGAGAAAAAGGGCAGTTTCTCACGGAAAAGAGCTTCAAGAGCCTTGAGTCGGGCGGGCGCATCATTATCCATGACGTCCTCTATAACGATGAAAAGACCGGGCCTTTCGCGCCTGCGGCATATAGCATGCTGATGATGGGATGGACAGAGGGAGAGTCGTACTCGGCGCCTGAATTGTCCAGGATGCTGAAGGACGCGGGGTTTCATGACATTCAGGCTTATTCAGCCTTCGGATACTACAGTATCGTTACCGGTATCAAGCCCTGACACCGCCCCGGCAGGCATCATGGGCAATAACGCATTTCCATACCATTTGAATTGGCATGTGATCCACATGCCGCAGGCCTGCGGCCTGCGCAACCTAGTGGTATGCTTCGCCATTGGTTGGACGAATAAAAGCGATGGATTTTTGTGCCAGGCCAGGCGCAAACCACAGCGATAGTCGAATCTATCGCGAGGATTTGCAACAGCGCATGACGCGAAAAGCCGCGTTTTTAGGTTCAATCAATGGCGAAGCACACCACTTAGCTGGGCGCACCGGGTTTCGTGAGACCGAAAACGATTCTTGAAATCGGTTGTCCAATGTTTAACTGGTTTTAAAGTCGATCCATCATGAGCGATTCAATAAAAAAAATATGCGCTTGCGGCCTGTTGGCGGGCCTCATTTCCCTTGCTGCAACCACTGCGCCCGTTCATGCGCAGGATCATACCAAAAAGGCCAGCGAACATCTGAACGAGGCGATCAAGAGTGGAAAATCAGGTAGCGCCGCAGGGATTGTCAGCCATACCGAGGAAGCTAAAAAAGAACTGATCGAACAGAATAAAGACCATCCCTACACCCATCTTCAAAAGCCCATCTACGGGGAACACCAGAAGGCAGAGCACGATGAGGAAGTCTTTGAAGAAATGGACGAAGCCATCGACGCGGCCAAGGATGGCCACATCCAGGAAGCGGTTGAAGCGGTGGAGAGAGCTTCCATGCATTTGCGGGAAAAGGAACTATCGAGATAAAAAGCCTGGCAAGCCGTTCGATCCGGGTCGACCGTCCGCTTTAATTCACGGTCTCATGATGCCTTTTTATCAGGCTTGAATCCCAACGTTTTCATCGCCGGCAAGACCGACTGCCTGGAAGACTCGTAGTCCGCCCAGGGGTCATTGCCCTTATCCAGCCGCTCGTGAATGTTAGAAGCCGACCAGCGGCTGGCGCTCGCAAGCAACTCCAGTTCGTCCCATGCCATCGGCACGGATACTCCCAGACCCGGGCGGGCGCGTACTGACCAGGCTGACACGGTAGTTGCGCCAAAACCGTTGCGCAAATAATCAATAAAAATCTTTCCAACACGGTTGCGCGGTCCGCTTTTCGCCACAAAATACTGCGGTATTGTCGTGGCCAGATGCTGGACGATGGCTTGCGAGAAGTCCTTTACCGTCTCCCAGCCGCGCAGCCTTTTGATGGGGACAATCACATGCAATCCCTTTCCCCCGCTGGTCTTGAGAAAAGACTTCAGTCCCAATTCGTTAAGAAACGCATGCACAAGCTGCGCCGATTCCTGCATGAGCGACCATTGCACCCCTTCCCCGGGATCCAGATCAAATGTCATTCGGTCAGGTTTGCCGATTGCATTTTTTGTCGCGTTCCAGGTGTGAAATTCGATGACATTCATCTGGGCGGCAGAGAGAAGTCCCTCGGCGGTTGAGATTTCAAGCAACGGTTCATGCCCCGGATCCAATGCCGGATCGAGCTGATTAACCCCCGGCATCGTCTCTTTTTCCCAGTGCTTCTGAAAAAAAAGCTGACCCGTAATCCCGTCCGGCGCACGCACGAGCGATACTGGCCTTTCTCTGATGTGTTCCAGCATCAAGGGCGCCACCAACGAATAATAACGTATGAGGTCTATTTTGGTGAATCCACTGGATGAATCGATCACGCGTTCGGGGTGCGTCACCCGCAGGGAGGAAGGAATGGATGTCATTTTTTCAGATTTGACGTTGGCTGGATGCACCGGCTTCTCGCGCGTAATCACCTCGGCTTTTTTGTCGGTGCGCAAGCCATGAAAAACCGAGTGGCGGATGTGGCCATCGCGGGTCCATTCGCCAAAGGAGACTTCAGCCACTAACGTTGGCCGAACCCAGTGCGCCTTTTTTCCGATGCCGGCCGCACCGGTAAAAGGGCTGTGTGCAGCGGCAACCTCGTGCAGCTTCGCCTTCAGGTCATGAAGGGTTTTATCACTGAAGCCGGTGCCGACATTGCCGGCGTATCGAAGCATCTTGCCTTCATCATAAAAACCGAGCAGAAGCGAACCGATGCCAATGCGGGAACCTCGCGGATCCGTGTAGCCGCCGATAACGAACTCCTGCCGCTGGCTGCACTTGAGCTTTATCCATTCAGCGGAGCGGCGCGAGACATATACTCCGCTCTTGCGCTTACCGATCACGCCCTCCAGTCCCATGCGGCAGGCTGACGCAACAATATCCCCGGCGGGGGCATCAAAGGTCTCGCTGAAGCGCACCTGTTCCGGAGGCGATGTTTCAAAGAGTGTTCTCAAGAACTCCCGGCGTTCGATAAGTGGAGCGGATCGTAAGTCATACCCATCGTAAAACGGAATATCGAACAGATAGTAAACGATGCTCTGCGTCCGTGAACGATCAAAGGCATTCTGCAGCGTCTGGAAGTCCGGGATGCCGTTCTGGTCAGGCACGACGATTTCGCCATCCAGCCACCCGGATTTAAGATGCATTTTGCCGAGCGCCTTGACCAGATCAGGCAATTTGTGGGACCAGTCGTTTCCATTGCGGGTGAATAACTGAATTTTTCTGCCATCGATTCTGGTCAGCACCCGGTAACCGTCGAACTTGATTTCATAAACCCATTCAGCCGGATCATGGGGAAGCGCATCGACCAGAGTTGCAAGCTGGGGTTGCAGGATACGGGGAAGATCAGCGTCAACCGCGCCGCCCGGCATGTGGGCAAGCATTTTCTTTTTTTGCGACCGCCCCTTGCCCGCCGGCCCGGCAGGTTTTGAAATCTCCGCAGACTCCAATCGGGCAACACTATCGGGCATCTCATCCACAACGCTATACTCGCTTGCAGGACGAACATACTCATCCTTCTCCTTGATCAACAGCCAGGGCTCCTGCTTCTTCTCCTCCCTGTTTTTCATGCGAACCAGCGCCCAATGGCCTTTTAACTTGTGCCCTCTCAGCTCAAACTTCAGCTTGCCGTCACGATAGCCCTTGTGGGGATCCTCAAGAGGAATCCAGGTTCCCTTATCCCAGATGATAACTTTACCCGCACCATACTGTCCGGCTGGAATCTGGCCTTCGAATCTGTTATACGAGATGGGGTGATCCTCGACATGAACGGCCATGCGTTTGTCGTGGGGATCGAAGCTGGGCCCTTTCGGAACCGCCCAGCTCTTCATTGCTCCATCGAGCTCAAGCCTGAAATCATAGTGCAAACGGGTCGCCCAATGTTTCTGGACGACAAACGACAACACCGCTCCGTTCCTCTCATTCCTATGATTCCCATGGGCGGTTCCGGCCGGTTCGGATGTAATCGAAAAGTTGCGCTTGGCCCGGTAGACCTTGAGTAAGTCCGGATTTGCCATCGTTTTACGTCACATAGCGCGGCGCCTATGTGACCCTCTGGCCGAGGCAGATGCGTTGTTGGCATGCTGCTTCGTTGATTTTCCGGCTGGCGCCTTGTCGTCATCATCCCTGCCCCCGCCTTTTTTCAGGCTGCGCTGGAGCAATTCGGTGAGGTCAAGAATTTGAGCCCCGCCGCGAGATGTTTCTGCTTGCTCGGGTTGAACCACAAACTGGATATCGCCAGTTTCAGCCTTCTGCTGCACGAGCTTCATAATCTCGTCCCTGAAGGAATCGCGGTACGCTTCCGGCTTCCACGTGGAACTCATG
>JBOIFK010000300.1:0-4181 GCA_050741585.1 Nitrosospira sp. | reverse complement strand
GGACGCATCGGTACCGCGGTCATACAAATACTGCGCGGTTTCGGTTGCCGTCTGATTGCCTATGATCCACAACAAAATCTTGAATGTATCAGATTGGGCGTGGAATATGTTCCTCTAGAGAAACTTTATGCCGACGGTGACATCATTACGCTGCATTGTCCGCTGAATCCCCAAACGTACCACTTAATCAACAGGGCGGCGATCCGATACATGAAAAGCGGCGTAATGCTGATCAACACCAGTCGCGGTGCAGTGATTGATACGCCGGCAGTGGTTGAAGGACTGAAATCTTCAAAAGTGGGCTATTTGGGATTGGATGTCTATGAACAGGAAGGTGACCTGTTCTTTCGGGACTTATCTGATCAGGTGATACAAGACGACGTGTTTGAGCGTCTATTGACCTTTCCAAATGTGCTGATTACCGGACATCAGGGATTCTTTACTACTGAAGCGTTATCCAGCATTGCGCAAACCACGCTGGAAAACGTTAGCGTATTCGAGCGCGACGGCATATGCCAGAACGAAGTAACGGTCGAATTGCTGCGAGCAGGTTAGCAATACCTCCCATCTACCGCTCGTTAGCTTTTTATTTCCGTATCAGAGCGATCTATTTCAAATCCATGCGGGTAGCACAACTTTCGTGAATACATGGCTTAAAGTCGATCCGGTGATGGGCTTGACGGATCATGAGGCATCGCAGCGTCTTGCCGAGGAAGGACCTAACGAATTGCCGTCGGCAAGGCCCCGCAATGTATTTGCGATTGCGATTTCCGTCGCTCGGGAACCGATGTTCATGCTACTGGTCGCTTGCGGGACGATTTATCTCTTGCTGGGAAGCAGGCAGGAAGCACTGATGCTGCTCGGTTTTGTCTTTGTCGTCATGGGCATTACATTTGTACAGGAGCGCAAGACGGAGCGCGCACTTGGTGCCTTGCGCGATCTTTCAAGTCCGAGAGCGCTGGTCATTAGAGGAGGGCAGCAGAAACGCATATCCGGACGTGATGTTGTACGTGGCGATATTCTTGTGCTGGCCGAGGGAGACCGCATCGCGGCGGATGCAATTCTTTTTGAGTGCATTAGCATGACCGTGGACGAAGCGGTGCTTACTGGCGAGTCCGTCCCGGTGCGCAAGCTTGCCAACGAAGGTACGCGACAGGATACGGATACACCGGGTGGCGACGACCTGCCATTCGTGTTTTCCGGCACCCTGGTTGTACAAGGAAAGGGAATGGCGGAAGTCGTTCGGACGGCCTCAAACACGGTAATCGGCCGCATTGGTAAAGCCTTATCGGGAATAAAACAGGAAACCACCAGCTTACAACACGAAGTAGCACAGGTTGTAAAACGTATTTCCTGGGTTGGTTTCTCGCTTGCAGGCGTTGTTGCGCTTTGGTACGGCGCGACGCGTGGCGACTGGCTAAATGGTTTTCTTGCCGGCATCACGCTCGCAATGTCGTTGCTGCCGGAAGAACTGCCAGTCGTACTGACGGTGTTTCTCGGACTTGGCGCATGGCGCATCTCTAAAGAAAAAGTGCTGACACGGCATATTCCTGCCATCGAAATGCTGGGTGCGGCAACTGTATTGTGTGTGGATAAGACCGGTACGCTTACTCAAAACAAAATGGCGCTGGCGCAGATCTGCGTGGCGGGTCAGGCCTTCGATGCCATCGGAACGGATTCAGCGAGCCTACCTGAAGCATTCCATGAAACCCTGGAGTTTGCCGTTCTAGCAAGTCAGCAGGATCCTTTCGATCCGATGGAAATGGCCATCCGGGAATCTGCCATGAAACTGCTGGCAAACACCGAGCACCTGCACAGCAATTGGCAATTGGTGAATGAATATCCCCTCTCCAGGGAGTTGCTTGCGATGTCACGGGTCTGGCAATCTCCCAACCAAGTGCAATATGTTATCGCAGCCAAGGGTGCACCCGAGGCCATTATCGATCTATGCCATCTGGATGCTAAAAAGGCGCGGGGGATCATTGACCAGGTCAACGCACTGGCCGAGCAAGGACTACGCGTGTTGGGGGCGGCAAAGGCAACATTTAAACAACAGGCCTTGCCTGATATCCAGCACGACTTTTCGTTTCAGTTTCTTGGTCTGGTTGCCTTGGCCGATCCGATACGGCCTATGGTCTCAGCGGCGATTAAAGAAAGTTATGCTGCGGGGCTGCAGATCGTTATGATTACGGGCGATTATTCGGGCACGGCCACGAACATCGCGCGCCAGATCGGTCTCCGAATGCCGGAGGAAGTAATTACGGGGCCGGAGCTTAATGATTTAAACAACTGTGAGCTACAGAGGCGTATCAGAACCGTCAATATCTTCTGCCGCGTTGTACCGGAACAGAAGCTTCGTCTCGTCAATGCATTCAAATCGAATGGCGATATCGTGGCCATGACGGGTGATGGCGTAAACGACGCGCCCGCATTGCGGTCAGCGCACATCGGCATTGCCATGGGCGCACGCGGTACCGACGTCGCGCGCGAGTCTGCCTCGCTGGTTTTGCTCAACGATGATTTCTCTTCGATTGTGTCAGCAGTAAAGCTGGGCCGCCGCGTCTTCGATAATCTGCAAAAGGCCGTCGCGTTTACCATTGCGGCACACATCCCGATTGTCGGCTTATCGTTAATTCCGGTCATGATGGGTTGGCCTATTGTGCTCATGCCGGTGCACATACTTTTCCTGGAATTAATTATTAATCCGGTGTGTGCAATCGTTTTCGAAGCGGAGCCGGAGGAAACGGACATCATGCAACGTCCACCACGAGCGCTTGATTCTCGGTTATTCGATCGGCAGTTATTGAAGCTTGGATTTATGCAAGGTTCAGTGTTGCTGGTTGTTGTCCTGGCGATATTTAGCACTGCGCTCTACCGGGGCCTTGGTGCCGATGAGGCAAGAGCGCTTACGTTCGCAACTTTGATATTGGCCAGCATCGGCCTGATTTTCACAAATCGCTCACGGACGCGGTCGGCACTGGCCACTCTACAATCGTCGAATGTGGCATTGTGGTGGATTACTACCGGCGCCGTGGCTGGCCTTTCCCTGATTCTTTTTCTTCCGGTGTTGAGCGAGCTATTTTTCTTCGGCAAGTTAGGCCTTGCAGAAGTTGTGATTTGCCTCTTTGCAGGCTTTGTGACATTCGGATTGTTTGAGACATTTAAGTTAATCCAGGCGCCCCGCCTGTGACGACTATTCAACCATAGCTGATGGCAAGGTTTTCGGGTCTCCGGCTGAGCAATGATAAAAATACCGTTCTCCGGCAGGAATACGGTCCGATTGGGTGAAAGAAATCAATATCATCCCGATATAGTAATTTCATATGCACCGGCAGGGTGATCGTTATTGCCAACGGGGCGCCCAGCAAGGTTTTAAGAGAATAATGAAGTCATATTACGTTCAATCCGGATTCGAGAATCTTTGAATTTAGCCGCCTTCAAAAATCCCAGTTCTTTGACCACATGATCTGGGTTTCCCGCTTTATCATCAGTGCCAATAGTTCCTAGCAGCCTGTCGGACTTAAAGGAAATCGGCTGGCCAATAGAATAACTATTGGCCCTCAAAATCGCCAAAACCTGTCCTCACCCTGTCTTTTTAACTTCGATTCTTCAAGTCTGACAGCCTCCTAGGCAATTCTTGACCCTGCAAGGCTACGACTTGTGGCATCGCACTTCCGCTCCCAGCGTGGATTATTCGCCCTTTTCCCATTGCTAACAGTGCGGCGGAGGTTTCAAGCTCCGTCTTTGAGCACGATCGCGTCAATTAATCCAACGATTCTCCCAACCAGCCGCCATTTTGTGGTTTCGAGCTGCTCGTGTAAGCCACTGCCTTGGCTGGTAGCCCGACACCATCGCCGTTATCAGTACCTAAAATTGGCCGGAATTTTCTGTAATAACTGCAGACAAGTTGACATTTATCAAGGTTTCCTGGCGTGGTACGCCCTATGATTCGATACCGGATAAAAGAATCTGATTATCTTCAAGTTCATTTAGTCATGAAATGAATAATCACGAATCAAGTGAGGAAATATGAGTAGTAAAGCAACAGCAGGCCTGGTAGGAGTTCTCGCGCTCGCCTTGTATTCCGGACTGAGCATGGCGGCATACGAGTTGAATTTGCAGGAGCCGCAGACGATCATTGCCAGGCAGACGTATGATCAGCATACGATGGTCTTATGGGT
>JBOIFK010000299.1:0-3344 GCA_050741585.1 Nitrosospira sp. | reverse complement strand
CCCCCTGCAGTGCGCGTGTTTCCTTGGCGAAAGCCGCCAGTTCGGGATTACGCTGCAACGCAAGGAGCGCGGCATTGTGCAGCGTGAGTTCGTTCTTTTCCCCGGGCGGAGATGGAGAAGAGTAATTGGGGGGACTGGCCGGCAGCGCGCCGGAAAAGGTGTTTTCGGCAGTTGCCGCAGACATGCAACAGAGCGCCAGAATAAGCGATCCGGCCGACACCAGATGTCGTGGCACCGTGAACAATACGTTAACGTCCATGGAAATCCTCCGCAAGTGTTACGCAACCATAATCAATCGCGCGATCAACGTCGCGATGGGTGAACACCGATGAATACAACAAGTCCGCTGGTGGGTTGTTTGACGTTCCTTCAGGCAGCTGGATTACCTGGTTTGCCCTCGGGGAAACCAGGTAACGTCAGTGATTACACCCTGCGTGACTTGAAGATTCAGCTTGCGAAGGTGTTTCGGGGAGGGCGCAGAGGTGAATCCGGGATGGATTCGGGAACGGGGGCAGAAACAAATACAATCAGTGTTCCCATCCCCATGGAAGCGGGTACGAGAGGGAGCGCTGTTAAAAAGAAGGGTTGATATTGTCCGGCTGCGTGAAGGCACAAATGCGTAGCGGCATCCAAATGGCCGTCATCGTTAAAAACATCACGCTGATGGGCCTCGAGGTGCGCCGCCGGATCAAGGGAGAGAACATGATGTTCGTGATCAAGCTCATGCGCAAATACCTCGCCATTAAACGCCCAGCCAAACGCATTCGTCAGCATACTGACAAACAACACAAGCATGATGGAATAAATATGGTGGCGTTTATGCATGTTGTCAGGATTGTATACCCCTGTGGGAGTCCTGCCAATGTTTTGTTTCCGCTTGTGTTTCCGGCAAAGCGGTGGATCGGTATCGCTTAAGTGCTTCGCCACACACGGCCGTAATTGGATGGGATGGTCAGCAGACGCTCCTGGCCCTCACTGGCCGCGAAGGTATCCTCGCCGTGCAACTGCTCGGTATAGGTGCCGGCGCGGGACACTACGAATGGCACACTCTGCTCAACATCGGTGAAATTAACCGCGATCAGGCTCGCGGCAGCGGTCGTCTCGCGCCGGAAAAGCAGAATTCCACGTGATAGATAACGCTCGTAATCATTATGGAAGTAATGACTGCCGCGGCGCAACTCAATGCAATTATTACGCAAACTCACCAGCTTACGGGTCAGCCAGACCAGGCTTCTACCGGCGGTATCGTAGAAATAATCCCAGCGCAGCGGCCGCAGCAATAATACGCGGCCAAGGCCATCGTCAGGCAGAAAATAGTTTTCTCCGAATTCCTGGCCTTGCCATAGCATGGGAATGCCTTTCGCGGCGAGCAACGCGATCAGGTAGGGCTGGAGCCGATACCAATGCGTACGGTTGCCTTCCGAAAATAGCGGGTTCCAGTCGCGGTGACGTAGGCCAAATTCGCATAGAAAACGGCTGTGGTCATGGTTCTCGATGTATTGCAACGGGGCCTTTGGTAATGTTTCCTGGTTATGCGTTGCCTGTTCGACGTAGCCAAGCGCACCCAGCCGCTGGCCGAGATTCTCGATTGCTCCCGCCATGCCGCGAGCGCAGGCCGTTGCTGCCCCAAAGGTGGCGTTCTGCCACGTGACATTGCTGTAGCTCTGCTCGAGAATCTGCTCCGGCGCTTCCAGTTGCTCAGCGATCTGGATCAGCCGGGACTCTGCAGATGCGTCGAATCGGGGCAGATCGGCAATCGATTGCTTGACGTATTCATGGGTGTGGAAGACCAGATTGGCGTAACCCGTGCCCAGTGCGCCATCCCAGTAGTTTGGCACGCAATCATAGCGGAAGCCGTCTATATGATAGGTATTCAACCAGTGCAGGTTGACACTATAGAAAAAGTCGCGGGTCAAAGCACGGTTGAAGTCAGTACTGACGCCAAAGTAATCCTTGGCAAACTGTCCCATGAATGGATTCTCATGATACTGAAGCCGCCGGTACAGCTCGGCATAAGGAAAATCCTCACCGGTATGCCCATAGACGGCATCGACGATTACCGCCAGCCCGCGCTGATGTGCCGCATCGACAAAACGCTGGAAATCGTCGCGCCGCCCAAAACGTTCATCGACGCCAAAATAACCCAGCGGCAGGTAACCCCAATCGACTTCCAGCGACACATTGCTGACCGGCATTATTGATAGGGCGTTTACGCCGAGGTCGGCGAGGTAATCGAGCCGGTCAATCGCGCCTTGCAGGCTGCCGCCGAATTCAGCAAGGTTCAGTTCGTACAGGACAAGATCATGTATTGCGGGTGTTTTCCAGTTCGTTTCTGCGGCGCTCCAGATGTAAGGAACATAGCCGAGAGTGAAGGCGGAGAGCTTGCCGACGGCATACTCACGCGCATAGGGATCCACGATCCAGTCCAGAATATTCCCCTTTCCGCTGTGAAGTTCGAAACGGTAGACATGCCGGCCGGGTGAACCGAAATGGGAGTTCGCCTGCGAATCGCGGATATTGTTGAAATCCACTTCCACCGTCCAGATATCGCCGTAATCAGCATTGATCCCGTGCCGCAACTCAAAAGCCAGCGGCTGGATCGCCTGGATGAACTGGTCGCGTTCGTGAATGACTTTCAAAAACAGCCGATTCCCATCTGCGGCTGATATCCACGGTAACAACACACCGAAATCAACGATGCCAGGTCTGGATTCATGAGGGCCGAGCTGATTCAGAGGAAGATTTTTCATGATCGGATACCTTGATAATAGTTAGGCGTTTATCAAGCGGATTGGTGAATCAGGCGCTTCCGCTCTCGTTTTCCCCGCTTCGCTCGCCGCCCCTTGGTCCCCAGAATACAACCCATGTTCCGAAATCGATGGAGAAATTCTCGAACCGGTGTTCAACATTGGCCGCTACAAAAAGGCAATCACCCGCCTTGAACGAATGGCGGTTTCCATGAATCACAAGCTCACCCGTTCCCCGGTGGATGAAATAGACTTCATCCTGCTCATGTGGAGTTTGCGGATCATCGCCAACGGGAGCGTAGTACTCAACCGACATTGAGCCATGAGCGAGGGCAACGGCAAATCGCTCGCCCATCGGCCACTCCGCAGTGACGGGACCAGGAATGCGGGAAAGTATTTCTTCTACGGTTGCCTTGGTTTTCAACGAGGCTCCTAATGAACAAGTTGCTGACTGCTAGTCATCCGTAACAGGCGTATTTAAAGTGTCGTTCGGTATTTCCTTGAATCTGCCCGAAAGAGCTGCAAGAAATTGGCTGCGGCTCGTCAGGAACTTATAAAGAGGAAATGCCAGGACGCCGAAGAATATTCCCAGAAGCA
>JBOIFK010000298.1:0-15821 GCA_050741585.1 Nitrosospira sp. | reverse complement strand
ATGCAACAGTTGCGGCAAAGAGTGACTGCGACCTACCACTTGGGACCCATGGATTTGCAGGAAACAAGAGCCTATATCGAGCATCGGCTCAATACTGCCGGCTGGTCCGGAGATCCATCCTTTGATGAAGAGGCCTTTGCCGCCATTTACGATTATACCGGCGGCATTCCTCGCAAAATTAATACGCTGTGCGATCGCCTTCTGTTGATGGGTTGTCTGGAAAAATTGCATAGTTTCGGCAGTTCGGAGGTCAATGAAGTTATTTGCGATATTCAGCAGGAGTTTGACATGCCGGATGCAGCGGCCGACGCGCCAGACGAGGGCGACATCCTGTCGGGACTTGAGAGAACAGCGTCTTCCGCCAGTCTGGAGCGCATGGATGACAGGCTTACCAAGTTAGAGGAATCTATCGTCTCGTTGCTGAAATTGTTCAAGCAGATACTTCCTCTATCTGGCGCCAGCAAGAATCCTCGGAAAGACAAAGTTTAATCCTAACCCGGCGGTTTACCGCGCAACCAGTTTGATACCATGAATTCTCACCATCTTCCGCCCTCCGACATCGTCCACCTCTATGGTGAGTTCGCTACAGGCGTGGATTGCAACGGTTTCGGGGGACATGACTGTGGTTCAACTCCAACTGCCGGATTTAGGGTAATGTGCATCTCTATATCAGGTGTGAAACCGGAAACAGCATTCATGCGCGGTCAACGGCACAAATCGCAGTGGCGATTTATGGGCGACCGGAAAATGACTGATGGGACTGATTGCCCGCGCCGCCCCGCGAAGGCGGTCAAATGAATCCAACACCAATACGCAATGCGATGACGGTTGACGTGGAGGACTATTTCCAGGTTTCGGCTTTTGCTTCTCATATTCCGAGGGAATCGTGGACGTCAATTTCCTGCCGGGTGGAGTTCAACATTGACCGTATTCTTGCGTTGCTGGATGAGGACTGCACAAAAGCAACTTTTTTCACCCTGGGATGGATCGCTGATCGTTATCCTGCCATGGTAAAGCGCATCGTCGCTAATGGTCACGAACTTGCCAGTCATGGTTGGGCTCATTACCGTGTTTCTGATCAGGAGCCTCATGAGTTCCGTGACGACGTCACTAGAAGCAAAGCGATCCTTGAAGATATTGGCGGTCAGGCGGTGCTGGGTTACCGTGCGCCGAGCTTTTCCATCAGCCGCAGGAATCTCTGGGCGCTGGATGTGCTTGAAGAAGCCGGTTACCGCTACAGCTCCAGCATCTACCCCATCCAGCACGACCATTATGGCATGCCGGATTCTCCCCGCTTCGCCCACCATCCACGCGGCAATAATGGGTTGCTGGAATTGCCAATTACTACCATGCGCCTATTCAGGCGAAACTTTCCTGCTGGTGGCGGGGGCTATTTCCGGCTTTGGCCCTATCCGGTTTCGCGGTGGTTTCTGCAGAGGTTGAATCATCTCGAACATCGCCCTGCAATCTTTTATTTTCATCCCTGGGAAATAGACCATAAGCAGCCGCGCCAGAAGGGGATCAGCATGAAAACGCGCTTCCGCCACTACTATAATCTCCACCGTATGGAAGAGCGGATCAAGTCCCTGACCCACGACTTCAGATGGGATCGCATGGACCGGATTTTTCTGGAATAAGGCGAATGAGCTGCAGCACTGACGCATTCCAGGAGAATCGCAGGATTTCCACGCTTCAGGGAGACATGCCATCTGTACATCCGCTTCAGCCGCAACAGATGAAGAGATGGGATGAATTCGTGTCGGCCTGTCCCGAAGCCACTTTTTTCCACCGCTCCGGTTGGAAAACCGTGATTGAACGTGCTTTAGGCCACAAAACCTGGTTCCTCTATGCTGAATCAGGCGGGCAAATTCAAGGTGTGTTGCCCTTGGCGGAAATCAACAGTCGTATTTTTGGTCATTCCCTGAGCTCTCTTCCTTTTTGTGTCTACGGTGGCATCGCCGCAATCTCTGAATCTGGGAGGTTGGCTCTCGACCGCGCCGCTCAGGCGCTTGCCGCCCGGATGAACATCGACTATCTGGAATACCGGAACCTGAAAGTATTGCATCCGGATTGGCCGGCCAAGGATCTCTATGTGACTTTTCGCAAGGCCATGGACCCGGACGTGGAGCGGAACATGCAGGCCATCCCGCGCAAGCAGCGTGCAATGGTGCGCAAGGGCATCAAGGCCGGATTGGAAAGCACCATAGATCAGGATATCGGCCGTTTTTTTTTGGCCTATTCAGCAAGTGTGCACCGCCTTGGCACGCCGGTCTTTTCCCAAAAATACTTTCGCCTTCTCAAGGAAATTTTTGCGGAGGATTGCGAGCTCATGGTCATTCTCAATAAGGGGCGCACTATCAGCGGCGTGATGAGTTTTTATTTCCGCGACGAGGTCTTGCCCTATTACGGGGGCGGCACCAGCGAAGCGAGAGAGGTGGCAGGGAATGATTTCATGTACTGGGAACTGATGCGGCGCGCTTGTGAGAAGGGGTATAAAACCTTTGATTTTGGGCGCAGCAAACGCAACACCGGCTCTTTCGATTTCAAGAAAAATTGGGGATTCGAGCCACAAGCACTGCATTATGAATACCAGTTACACCGCGCCGGGGCAATGCCTGATCATAATCCTCTTAACCCTAAATATCAGATCTTCATCAAGGCCTGGCAGAAACTGCCCCTGCCGCTTGCCAATCTGATTGGCCCTTACATCGTTAAGAATCTGGGTTGAGTCAATGCAGGAACTTCTATATCTCGTTCATCGCATTCCTTATCCGCCGGACAAAGGGGATAAAATTCGCTCCTATCATTTGCTCAAGCACCTGAGCCAACGCTACCGTGTCCATCTTGGTACGTTTATCGATGACGAGAAAGACCGGAGTTACCTCGACAAAGTCAGAAACCTCTGCGGCGAGACATGCTTCGTCGACCTTGATCCCAAGACTGCCCGCTTGCGCAGCCTTCGCGGCATGTTTTCCGGACAACCCCTTACGTTACCCTATTATCGAGACAGAGGCCTGCAAGCGTGGGTAAACAGCATTCTCGAAACAAAACCCATTGGAAACATCCTGGTTTTCTCCTCGGCCATGGCGCAGTATGTCAGCCGTGCCGGAACTGCGCGCCGGATAATCGATTTTGTAGATATCGACTCGGACAAATGGATGCAATACTCAGCCACCAAAACCTGGCCAATGAGCTGGATCTACCGGCGCGAATCAAGATTGCTTCTCGCCTATGAAAGGACGGTTGCCAGAAATTTTGACGGCGCGGCCTTTGTTTCCGAAGCGGAAGCCAGCTTATTTAGGCGGCTCGCGCCGGAGGCGGCGGCAAAAGTCACTTACTTCAACAACGGCGTCGATGCGAATTATTTCTCACCGCAAAACAATTACTCCAATCCCTATCCGGCAGGCAAAGATACCCTGGTCTTTATTGGCGCCATGGACTACTGGGCCAATATTGATGCCGTGGACTGGTTTGCGCGCGGCATCTTTCCCGCAATCCGCGCGCAGTTACCCGAGGTCGAATTTCATATTGTCGGCGCCCGTCCAACAACTGAGGTCATGGCTCTGACCAATCTTCCCGGTGTCACGGTAACCGGATCGGTGCCGGACGTCCGGCCCTACCTTGCCCATGCATCGCTCGCAGTGGCGCCGCTACGCATCGCTCGTGGCATACAGAACAAGGTGCTGGAAGCAATGGCAATGGAGAAAATCGTGATTGCCTCTCCGCAAGCAATGGAAGGGATCTGTGCTCATCCCGACTACGAATTGTTCGTCGCTGACGGGGAAAGCGATTTTGCCCATCGGATTATTACGCTCCTGCAAAGCGGACCTAACCGGGTCATTGGTCACGCCGCCAGAGCTCGTGTTCTGGAAGATTACGGTTGGAAGAAAGGCCTGGAGCGAATTGACGCACTCCTCTCGCAGCCGCAGGCAATTGATGCTAACAGGGACTGTTCGCATCAATTTCAAAACCGATTTGAATCCGTGGGAGACGAAGTGGCATGAGCGCCCAAACGCCGCAAGACATTGCGCAGAATTCCATCATGGCGCTGGATCAGCAGAACTTAAAGGTGGCTGCTCTACTTACGCTCGTGGCCGTGGCCGCAATCCTGGTCGGCTATCATGAAACCACCTGGTCGATGATTTCCATCTGGGAGCGGTCCGAAACATTCGCCCATGGTTTTCTGATTTTCCCCTTCAGCGCCTACCTCATCTGGAGCCAACGCAAGCATCTCAGCACGTTTCTTCCCCAGCCCAATCCGCTGGGCCTGGTGCTGCTTGGCGTCCTGGGCTTCAGCTGGCTGCTGGCGACGCTTGCCAGCGTCCAGGTATTTGAGCAGTTTTTGCTGATAACCATGATTCCTGCTGTCGTTTGGGCCATCCTGGGGAATCGGATGGTATGGGCGCTTGCTTTTCCCCTCGCCTATCTTTTGCTCGCCGTGCCTTTTGGCGAGGCGCTAATCTCTCCCCTGATAGACTTTACCGCGGACTTTACCGTGCGGGCGTTGCAGTTGACCGGCATACCGGTTTACCGTGAGGGCAGTTTTTTCACCATTCCGAGCGGAAATTGGTCGGTGGTGGAGGCATGCAGCGGGTTGCGCTATCTGATCGCATCTTTTACATTGGGCACGCTATATGCCTATCTGACATACCGCAGTCTGAAGCGCCGCCTGGTATTCATCGCCTTTTCCGTGATCGTGCCTATTGTCGCCAACGGCATCCGTGCCTATATGATCGTAATGACCGGTCATCTGAGCGATATGCGCCTGGCTGTGGGAGTCGACCATTTGATTTACGGCTGGATATTCTTCGGTTTCGTCATGCTGCTGTTATTCTGGATCGGCTCGTTCTGGCGCGAGGACGACAGCGAACATGATGGCGCTGCGGCCGCCCCTCGGCATGAGTCTGGCTTCAAACCAGGAAGCAAAATTTCATTAAAAAGCACGGCTCTTACCGCTACCGCTGTCCTTGCTATCGCCTTCATTTGGCCGGCATATGCGGCCTACCTGAAAAACGTGGCTTCCCCCAGCACAAAATTCGATATTGAAGTTCCCGGCGTGCCGGAAAAATGGCGGGCGACCGCAGGCCAGGTCTCCGACTTGGAGCCTATATATGTCGGCGCCACCGCTCAGCTCCGGCAACATTATCGGAGCGGCGATCGCTCGGTGGAGCTCTACATTAGCTATTACCGCAACCAGCAGCAGGGAATGGAATTGATCAACTCCGGGAATATACTCGTACCGGAAATCGGATCCCAATGGCATAACATCAAGGAAACTAGGCGGAGCGTATCTGTTGGCTCCCAGCAAGAAACCGTCAATCAAAATCAGCTGCACTCATCCTCAGCAAAGCTGCTGGTATGGAGATGGTACTGGTTAGGCGAAGAGAAAACGGCCAATCCTTACCTTGCCAAGTTTATTCTCGCCAGGAATAAGCTCCTGGGCAGGGGCGATGACGGGGCAGAGATTATCGTCGCTACCCGGTACGAGGAGACGCCGGAGGAAGCTGCTCCGGTGCTTGAAGGTTTTCTCGGCGAGATGATGCCAGCGATAACGACGGGACTCCAGAATGCAAGCGATCGCTAGCAATCGACAAAATCCGGTCAAATCGGCGGGAAGCGTCGAGCGGCCTCTTATTGTCCATGTGATTTACCATCTGGATGTTGGCGGCCTGGAAAATGGGCTGATAAACCTGATCAATCATATTCCGCCCGAGCGCTACCGTCATGCGATTGTATGTCTCAAGGGCTATACGGACTTTCGTCGGCGGATCATTAGAGAGAATGTGGAAATCGTTGCATTGAACAAGCGCGAGGGGAACGATTTCAGTCTTTATCTCAATCTTTTCAAGACATTCAGACGCCTGAAACCGGACATCGTCCATACCCGCAACCTTAACGCGATGGAGGGACAGGTAATTGCAGCGATTGCGGGAGCGCGTGCGCGGGTGCACAGCGAGCATGGCCGGGACATATTCGATCTGCATGGAAAAAGCCGCAAATACAATCTGCTGCGCAAGGCAATCCGTCCTTTCGTGAATCATTTCATTGCAGTCAGCAAGGATTTGGAAAGCTGGCTTGTCAACACCGTGGGAGCAACGCCACATCACATCAACCAGATCTACAATGGCGTTGACAGCGTGCGCTTCCATCCCCGCAGCCGTAAAGGCTTCGACGCCGGACGTTTTGAAGACCTGCCGGAAGGTTTTTTTGCGGAAAATACTTTTGTCATTGGTAGCGTCGGAAGAATGGTTGATGTCAAGAATTATCCCAACCTGATTCGGGCTTTTCTGATGCTGCTGAAGGAAGAACCTGCTGCCCGCGAGCAATTCCGGCTTCTAATCGTCGGCGAGGGAAATTCGCGACGGGAATGCATCGACATGTTGCGCGAAGCGGGAGCAGAAACCCTTGCCTGGTTTCCGGGAGAACGCGCCGACATCCCGGAGATGATGCGCGCCATGGATCTTTTTGTGCTTCCCTCGCTCGGCGAAGGGATCTCCAATACCATTCTTGAAGCCATGTCCACCGGTCTGCCGGTCATAGCAACCAGCGTCGGAGGAAATGTGGAACTGGTAAAAGAAGGTGTGACGGGGATGCTGGTTCCGCCGGAAACGCCGACAGCAATTACGGAGGCGATACTGGAGTATTATCGCAATGCCGATTTGGTCATCAAACACGGCAAAGCAGCGCGGCAGCAGATTGAGGCAAGCTTCAGCATGGAGGCCATGACGAAAGGCTACCTCCGGGTCTATGACAAGGCCCTGCGCCTATAACAGCCGAAAAGAGGGAATAAGCATGTGTGGAATCGTCGGCCTGTTTGATACTCGCGGCAAAAGGGAAATTGACCGGCAATTGCTGGGAAGCATGAACCAGATTCAGGTGCACCGCGGGCCAGACGAAGGGGAACTCTACACGGAACCCGGCATGGGTTTCGGTCATCGCCGCCTCTCGATCATGGACGTCTCCAGCGGACAGCAGCCGCTTTTCAACGAAGATGGCAGCGTGGTCGTGGTCTTCAATGGCGAGATATATAATTTTCAGGAACTCGCCAAGGAGCTTGCCGCGCTGGGCCATGCCTTTCGCACCCATTGTGATACTGAAGTCATCGTACATGCCTGGGAAGAGTGGGGTGAACATTGCGTGGATCGTTTTCGGGGCATGTTTGCTTTCGGCTTATGGGACCGTAACCAGAAAGTCCTGTTTCTTGGCCGCGACCGGCTCGGCATAAAGCCCCTTTACTATAGCCTGCTTAAAGACGGAACATTCATTTTTGCTTCGGAGCTCAAGGCGTTGCTCGCGCATCCCGATTTTGCCCGGGAGATGGATCCCCATGCCATCGAAGACTATTTTGCTTATGGCTATGTCCCGGAGCCCAAGACAATATTCAAGCAGGCATTCAAGCTTTCTCCGGCTCACACCCTGAAGCTTCATAGCGGACAGAGTATGCCGCGACTACGCCAATACTGGGACGTGCCGTTTACTCCGCACGGTTCCATCAGTGTGCAGGAGGCTCAGGAAGAACTGATTATGCGACTGCGCGAATCGGTAAGAATCCATCTTATGACCGAAGTGCCCCTGGGTGCTTTCCTGTCCGGCGGGGTCGATTCCAGCGCAGTGGTGGCAATGATGGCCAGCCTTATGGGAGAACCGGTCAGTACATGCTCCATCTCATTTGGCGATCCCGCCTTCAACGAATCCCAGTACGCGCAAGAAGTGGCCGATCGCTACCGCACTCAGCACAACGTAGGGCAGGTGGATCAAGACGATTTCGATCTTATAGACAAACTGGCTTCCCTCTATGACGAACCCTTTGCCGACAGCTCGGCCATGCCCACTTATCGGGTATGCGAGCTGGCCAGGAAACGCGTCACCGTAGCGTTATCGGGAGACGGCGGCGACGAGAATCTTGCCGGATACAGCCGCTATCGCTGGCACCTCAACGAGGAGCGTATGCGGTCCATGCTACCGCTCGGGCTTCGCAGACCCTTGTTCGGTCTGCTGGGGAATCTCTATCCCAAGGCTGATTGGGCGCCCCGCGTGTTTCGTGCAAAATCCACCTTTGAAGCGCTTGCCCGTGATTCGGTGGAAGGCTATTTCCATAACGTATCAATCATGAAGGACAGAATGCGCGAGCGTCTGTTCAGTGCTTCCTTCAATCGTGACCTTCAGGGATACCAGGCAGTTGAAGTTCTCCACACCCATGCTGATCGATGCCCCGTACAGGACCCCTTGTCGCGCGTGCAATACCTGGACATGAAAACCTACCTTGTCGGCGATATCCTGACCAAGGTGGACCGGGCCAGTATGGCCCATGCCCTGGAGGTTCGCGTGCCGTTACTGGACCACAAACTGGTTGAATGGATCTCTGGCCTTCCGGTTTCCTTCAAGCTCCATGGTCATGAGGGCAAGTACGTGTTCAAGAAGGCTCTGGAACCTTACCTTCCGAACGATATCCTTTACCGCCATAAGATGGGGTTTTCAGTGCCGTTGGCAAGCTGGTTTCGCGGACCGCTGCGAGAACGGGTAAATGACGCTTTAATGGGCCCGGTCCTGTCCGATACGGGCATTTTCAATAAGGCCTTTTTGAAGGAATTGATCGATCAACACCAGTCTGGACGCCGTGACTACAGTGCGGCACTGTGGACGCTGCTTATGTTTGAATCATTTCTGCGTAATGTGCTCCAAATGGAGCAGCCACGCTTACGCAAGAGTGATCTCAAGGTCGCATAGCCATCGATAGCCGATGGTTTTTGTACTTTAAGCAATCAAGGATCCGACGATTCGCCAGCGATCAAGGCCATGTTTTCTGCCGTTGACTACTATAGCTTTGCAAGGTGCGACAAGATGCTGGACGTATTTCTTACGGTTGACGTAGAGGTCTGGTGCGATGGATGGAATGATTTAGACGCCCAATTTCCAGACGCATTCCAACGATACATTTATGGTTCCACATCAAGGGGCGACTACGGCTTGCCACATCAATTGCATCAATTGCAAGAGCATGGTTTGACAGGAGTCTTCTTCGTTGAATCTCTTTTTTCGACCCGGTTCGGGCTGGATCCACTGGCGGAAATCATTAGTCTTATCCGCGAAAAAGGCCATGAAATACAACTTCATCTGCACACCGAATGGGTCGATGAGTCGCTCGAGCCTCTGCTCGACAATATCACCGGCAAAAAGCAATTCCTGCGTTATTTTTCTCTGCCGGAACAGACGGTCTTGATTCAGGCAGGGGCAAAGTTGATTGAATTGGCCGGGGGGTCAGACATCAATGCCTTTCGCGCTGGAAGCTTCGGCTTCAATAGGGATACGCTTCGGGCGCTCGCCACGAACCGCATCGCATTCGATAGCAGCTACAACGCCACTATGTTTGGACTGGATAGCGGGGTCAGTCCGGAAATTCCGCTGGTGGAGCCGGTTGAATGCGAAGGTGTTTACGAGTATCCCATGACCGTTTTTCATAGTGGCATCCGTTCATTGCGGCATGCGCAGGTAACCGCTTGTTCACATCGGGAGATGGAGGGCTTGCTCTGGCAAGCGCTGGAATGTGGACGTAAGGCTTTTGTTATCCTTTCCCATAATTTCGAATTGCTTAACGGCAGCATGAATCGGCCGGACGATATCGTGGTCGCCCGCTTTCGCAACCTATGCTCTTTCCTGGATCGCCATCGGGACTGTTTTCGGGTCAGGGGCTTTCGTGGCCTGACCCCAAATCCGGCGTCTTCGCAGCCTGTTCCGCTGACCTCGCCGGCCTGGAAAACGGGACTCAGAATGCTGGAACAAGGCATGCGGCGGAGGTTTCGTTGATCCAGTCATGGCATTATCGCCAAGTCCCGATGAAGCTCCAGCTCGGCGACAGGACGCTGCTTGCAATGCATGTATGGTTACAGGTTCGAGAGGTGGGGTTCGATGAGGAAACCCCGCCGGTGGCAGAACCGATGCCGCCGGCAGATTCCCTTAGGATGGGCAGCCAGGGATTCCTGATACGATCGCTGCGCATTATCGGTAAGCAGCCGGTGCTTAGAAGGCAGCGCAACTATCTCTGTTATGTGTCTTCCCAATACCCGCGCTACTACATTGACATGCGAATGTCATTGGAAGAATACAAAAGCAAATTTTCCTCCAAAACACGCTCGACGCTCAGCCGTAAAGTTAGAAAATACGCGGAGCATTGCGGGGGCGATATTCCATGGAAGGTTTACAAGGCGGCTGAGGAAATGCCGGAGTTCTTTCAACTGGCCCGCACTGTTTCCAGAATGACCTATCAGGAGAGACTCCTTGACGCGGGCTTACCGGATTCGGAGGAGTTTCTTCGTGAAATGGAACAGCTCGCGCAACAGGGACGCGTCCGCGGATTCATTCTTTTTCATCAGAATCAGCCGGTTTCCTATCTCTACTGCCCGGTGATCAATGGAGTATTAATCTATGCCTTCCTTGGATACGACCCTCGCTACATGAATTTCTCGGTCGGCACGGTTTTGCAATGGCTCGCCATGGAATATTTGTTCGAGGAACGTTCATTTCGCTTTTTTGATTTCACGGAAGGGCAGTCGGAACATAAAAAGCTATTTGCAACCCACAATGTTCAATGCGCCAATGTTTTTTTCCTGCGCAGAAGCTTGCGCAATTCTTTCCTTGTGCATAGCCAGCGAGGCGTCGATCGCCTCAGCCGCCTTGTTGGCGAGACACTGGATCAGCTTGGAATGAAGGTAGCCGTAAGGAGGCTGATGCGATTCGGCAAATGACTGCATGCATATAACAAAATCCACCAGACAATTGGGCCGGCTTGGCCTAATTGAAGCACGGTTTGCCGGCGGCGATATTCTTGTTTATCGTCCTATGCGTGTTAAATTGGACGAGCCCTTAACTGGCAATCTATCCTAGATCATGCAAATTAAACAAATTATGAAACGCCTGGCAGATGCCGGGTGGATGGCTCGGGTCATTGAAGTGCTGGATCATCGATCGGACAATCGCATGACCGAGCTCGGGATGCTGAGCCAGGCCTTCGAGTTCGCAAAGATCAACCACGTGCCCGGAGACTACTTTGAATTTGGCCTGTGGCGGGGCAAGACCTTCGGTTATGCGCACCGGATGAAGCTGCGCTACGGCCGCCGTGACATGAAGTTGTGGGGGTTCGATTCGTTTCAGGGATTACCCGCAACAGAAAAACATCCCGACAATATCTGGTATGAAGGACAGTTTGCCTGCACCCGTCCGGAATTCGAAGCGATCCTGGCATCCCGTGGAATTCACCCGTCGGAGTATGGTTTGATCCAGGGTTTCTACAACGAAAGCCTGAATGATGACGCGCATCGGCGGTTATCCGGCCGTCAGGCTGCGGTCATCTATGTTGATTGCGATTTATATGATTCAACGATTCAAGTACTCAATTTCATTGAACCGTATATCGTCAACGGTTCCATTATCTGCTTCGATGACTTCTACAATTACAAAGGCGACCCTGCACAGGGTGAGCAAAAAGCGCTGGCGGAATTCATGCAACAACAACCACAGCTGGACTTTATTCCCTATCTTGACTACGCCCCGCTTGGGAAATCATTCATCTGTAGGCTAAAATGAAAATGAAATTTAATATTTCAGTGGAGCGTTGTGGAAAGACAATAGCGGCGCGTGATGTTTGAATTCGATAAGTACGAAATGCATTTGCATGTGGATCGAAACCTTGCTCCACTCCAACCTTATGAGCCTGTTCAAGGCGTTGAGAAGATGTCATTGCTCATGTGGGGTGAGCACTGTGTGGAATGCGCGGCTCCCGGTTGCTTCGCAACCTGCGATCTGTACCAGAGCAGACCGGATCGCCGTTGCAGGCGCCTGACCTATGGCATGTATCGCAACCCCCGCTTTCCGTCCGCACGCGGCTACGGAGCCGAGGTCACATTCAAGAAATGGGGCAAGATCGAGGCGCGCGGCAATACCTTGATGCTACCTGCCGGCGTGGCATTGTGGGCCGAACGCGTGATCGGCCTGATCGCCCCGCTCGCTAATACGGCCGGCGCATTGATGTACCGGATAACCCGCGACATCCGCTGGTCATACCTTGAACATGCGGCTCTTGAGCGCTTTGCCCGCTGGTTGCACCGCAAAAGCCGCACCGAATACAAACCGGATTTCTTCCTGCTTGAAGTTTATAACCCGACGGATGCGCCGATACGGATGCAGGTGAACATGTCGATTTCGGGCGGGATGATTAGTAAAAAAACACAGTTCACGAAGCTTCCCCTTCCATTTCGCGCATCGGTCATGTTGCCGGTGGGATATTCGCGCCACGAGTTCGGGTACGAACGGTTCTCGACGATCACGGAGTGCGGCCTCCCATTCGATATCGCCATTATTCCGGATGGCGAGAACGCCTCGCGGGTCGTTTTTCTCACTGCAGATTTCGTCATTCACCGCAACGTTGATAATGCGCGAAGCTCGAGCCTTCCAAAGATAAAGTGCGTTGTTTGGGACCTCGACAACACAATCTGGAACGGCATATTGCTTGAAAATGAAGCAGTCGCCTTGCGGCCAAAAGTGCTCGAGTTGCTGCAGTTTTTCCACGAGCGAGGAGTCCTGCTCAGTATTGCGAGCAAAAACGACGAGACAAGCGCGTGGCGACGCCTTGAAGATCTCGGCATAGCGGATTATTTTCTATATCCCCAGATCAATTGGCTTCCCAAGAGCGAAAATGTCAAGATCATCGCGCAGCAACTCAACATTGGTCTGGATACCTTTGCTTTCATCGACGATAACCCCTTTGAACTGGAAGAAGTGTCACGGGTGCTGGGAAGCGTTGCGTGCGTGAATGCTGCGGATATCGACGGCCTACTTTCGGACCCACGCTACCAGGGAACCAGCAGTGACGAGGCAAAAAAGCGTAGCCAGTTTTATCGGGAAGAATTCGTGCGCAAGAAAAGTGCTGTCAAATTCGGTTCGGATTACCTTGGATTCCTGGCTGCATGCAACATAAAGCTTTACGTCGACGTTTATGCAGCTGATGATCTGGATCGTGTTTCGGAGCTTGTTCAGCGGACGAATCAATTGAATTTCTCCGGACGCAAGTACGCCAGAGAGGAAATATTGCCAATTCTCGCGGATGATGAAGCCAAGAAATACGTTCTTCGCTGCACCGACAATTTTGGTTCCTACGGTGCGGTTGGCTTCGCGATCGTGCGGCTTGTAGAGGACGAGATACGTATTGAGGATTTCATGCTTTCCTGCCGCGTACAGGGAAGGTTTATCGAACAGGCTTTCTTCAACTACCTGGTATGTTCGCAAAACGGCCAAAGGCCGCAGAGCTTATGGGTTAACTTCGAGCCTACCGGACGCAACATCCCGGCTCAGCAAGTACTGGAAAGCCTGCACTTCGCGCCATGCATGCCTGGCAAGGGCCTGCGTCTCGACCTCAATGCCAATTCACTCGATTGCACATTTATCTCCGTGGAGTCCTCGTCTGCAAGTCAGGAAGACTTGGATATAGTCCAGGCAAGGCATTAAACCGTCATCCTTAATCCGATGGTTAATGGCTTTTCACTCTTTTTTCCAGTCCGGCCCGCCTGCCGCAGCAACCCTTTGTATCGTCTGACCGTCACCTTTATTGGCTGACGCCAGTCATTATTCGGCTGCGGGTGGCGATATGCCCCCGCTCATGTGCTTGGCTGGCTGCAATGCCGGCGTTATCCAGCGCCAAAGCGGATATTGCACCATTACGATGATCGCGACGAGAGAGCCATATAGCGCAATGTATCGAACGATCAACTCATCTGGTCCAGCCAGGTGCGAGCGATCGCTACTCAGCAGGAACTGCAATGCGGAAAATGCCTGGTCGTACTTGATGATGACTTGTTCCGTGCCGAAATAAAGCGCCAAATAGGCCAGGATGCCCGATCCAAGCACCCATGCGATTGCCCTTACCCGGGAGGCTGTGCCAGGGATCATCGCCAGTGCGCCAGTCGTCCCCCCAAACATCATCGCTGTGATAGCCGCGCCGATCAGCAAAAACGCAATTGCGCTGCCGCCACCGGCAATAAGCTCGACCAGATTGTCTGTGGCGGCTGCCAAGACGACGACATAGTATGAAATCGGGATAAACAGGCACGCGCCTACTATCCATCCAAATCGCGCTGACCTTGCGCCAGCAAGGGTATGTTGCGCGGCGAGAAGGGTGCCCGCCGTTGCCGCTATGCTCCAGAAACTGAACAATGCCAGAAAGCGCCCGAGCAATTCCCATTCCCATGGCCAGGCCAATATAGGCGATCCAACGATGTTATGGATGCTTTCGCTTGGTACGGATGACCGGAGCAGCAACCATGCAATCAATCCATGCAGCAATACCAGGGGCGGGAAGCCGAGAAGGGTTGGCTTACCCCGCGCCAGCCATCGTGCAATCAGTACCGGAAAACCTATCGCCCAATACAACAGGGACGCAAGCAAGACCAGCGATCGAAGGGGGTGGCCATCGTATACGAGTTCGCGAATGTTGTAGGGTGTTAAAGGTGACTGCGTAATCAACCAGCCGATCGCCACACATATCGCAACCCCGGCCACTGTCAAACCAAGCGCTTGCTTTCCGCTCAGGGTTGCCTGGATCGCAACCCGAGGCCGTGGCTGCAACGCTGGTGTCCTGGTTTCCCGCCTGACTGGCATGCCGAAGCTTCGCGTTACCGACAGAACCCAACCAACCAGCAATAACAGAATGGGTTCTGTTACATCTGCCGTGCGGCCAAGCAACCCCATCTGCATCAGTTCGATCAAACATGACCATATGATCAGCCCCACCATCGCTCTTCCGATACCTATTCCGGCTTTTTGCGCAAGCCATAGCAGAGCAGTATAAACAAACAGCGACTGGACCAGCCCCCGTACACCGGTTTCCATTGATCCGTGAAGCATGGTTGCAAAGGGAACAACGTTGAAGGTTCCTCCCGACGCGGGAGAAAATGGCATTATTGCAGTAATGGACCAGGTGGCGAAAAGCAACCCGAATGCTGGCTCAAATATCTTTGTGCTCCCGAGGCGCAGCACCATCAAGAATCCCAGATACCCTCCCAGGAGCCCCGCAAGTATCGACATATCCAGTGTCAACTTCACAATCGCAATCTTTCCCACCACAACCAGCACGACCGCGCCCGATAGCCACCAAACCGGCCGCTGCGTCAACGCCACCAAAGCACTGCCCGCAATGATGACTCCAGCCGCACGCATTATCGCTACCGGGAACGATAAGGTCTGGTCCAGAAGAAGCGGCTTTAGCCCGTCCTTGAATTTTTGCCAATCCAGGGAGGGTACCAGGGGTAATAATTCAGTGAGTAACCACAATACCAGCACCGATAGGGCTGCAAGCGAGGCGAAATCAAATGTGTGGACGCCTTCGGGTGAACGCTTTCTTATCAGATATGCGGCTGCCATCCCTCCCGCCATGCCGGCCATATTCCACATGACGTCCGCCAGTGCGGCGGAGCGGGAGGGCAGCCAAACCTGGGCCAGTTGAAGGATGAATGAAAAAACGAATGCCAGAAAAAGTGCCCAGGCGATACGAATCGTGGAATTCAGGCTATGCGGGACAAATAATACGCTCCCCATTCCGAGAGGAAAAAAAAGCGCCAGATTGCCCAGAAGATCTCCCCGCGAAGTGAATAAACGCCAATCGGTAAGGAATTTCCTCGCAGTGCCTGTGCCGGATGCGGAAAAGTCGCCGGGGTACAGCGACCCATAGGCAATCAGTATTGCGATAATTGACAGAACGCGCATTTTCTATCGAATATCTTGGCGGATTAAAGAAGGGGCAGCGGAAGAGAGCGATTTTATCGTGCGGCAGATGT
>JBOIFK010000297.1:0-3896 GCA_050741585.1 Nitrosospira sp. | reverse complement strand
GCCCATAGCCGACTTCTATCCGAGATACCCTGTCATGCTTCACGATGACCAGCAGCACGCCGTCATCGACCCCTTTTCTACCCAGCTTCCAGGCCTCGGCAACACGAATCGAATACTGTTCGATGGTTTCGGGCTGGGTCGTGGGGACAATCAATACTGCGATCTGACTGCCTTTCTTCGCCTCAAACGCCGCCAGTTTTTGTTCCAGTTGCGCGACTTCACCCGTGGAAAGCGTTCCTGTCAGGTCGGTAACGGGTGATCTCAGCGGTGGAATTGCCACCTCCGCTCCCGATAAAGAAGCGAAAAGAAGCAGCGTGACGAACGTGAGGGCTTTCCCCCAGGCTTGAATCATCATCAGTTGAAAGTTTTTGCTATTTTGCTGGTAAAGGTGTGCTGAAATCCACCTTGGGCGCGGTGGAAATTTCTTTTTCGTTATCAACGGCAAGGCTGGGCTTCACCTGGAAACCGAATGCCATTGCGGTAAGATTGCTGGGGAACGAGCGCACCACCACGTTGTATTCCTGGACTGCCTTGATATAACGGTTGCGGGCTACGGTGATACGATTTTCGGTCCCTTCCAGTTGCGCCTGCAATTCGCGGAAGTTGGCATCCGATTTAAGTTGAGGGTAATTTTCGGCGACCACAAGCAAACGTGATAGCGCACTGGTCAATTCTCCCTGGACGCTCTGAAACTTGGCGAATGCCTCCGGATTATTGATCAATTCTGGTGTAGCCTGGATATTGCCTACCCGGGAGCGGGCATTGGTGACGCCCAGCAGCACATCTTTTTCCTGCGCGGCGAATCCCTTCACGACATTGACCAGGTTGGGAACCAGGTCCGCGCGACGCTGATACTGATTCAGCACTTCTGCCCAGTTTGCCTTGATCTGCTCGTCGGTGGACTGCAAGGTATTGTAGCCACAGCCGCTCAAAGCCATGGCAAGAAGCAACATCAGGGGCAATCGCAAGTTACGCATGGCATTCTTCCTGAAAAATTCGTCTAGGGCGATAAGTGGGGATTAAACCGCCGATTGCAAGGGACCTCTGAATACGTCCGCCGTGGGCGCGACGGCGCTTTGAGAGGTGGGATGCGCGAAAGGCGACGACGCGAATGGCCGATCCCTTCGGTAGGAGCCTGACAAAGCAGACCGCCCGCAAAGTGTCGTCCCTTCGGGTTGCGACAGCAACGCGCTCCACGGCGGACTCACTCAGAGGCCCCTAAACGCTGCATTGTGCTCCTGGCAAAACATAGATCCTCCCAGGCCTTCGCTTTATCCTGAGGCGTACGCAGCAGATAGGCAGGATGGTAAGTGACGATAACGGGGATGCCGGAATGCTCGTGCAGTCTGCCGCGCAGGCTGGCGAGCGTAGCATCGGTATGCAGCAGGTTGTGCGCAGCGACTTTTCCCAGTACGACGATCAGTCGGGGCTTGATCAGCTCAATTTGACGAGCGAGGTACGGTTCGCACTGCTGCGCTTCCTCGAAGGTGGGATTTCTGTTGCCGGGTGGACGGCATTTTACGATATTGGCGATGTAAACATTGCGACCACGCTTCAGATCAATTGCCGCCAGCATATTGTCCAGCAGTTTGCCGGCCGGCCCGACAAAGGGTTCCCCTGTGGCATCCTCCTGAACACCTGGCCCTTCGCCCACATAAAGCCAATCGGCATTTCTGTCGCCTACGCCAAATACCGTACGGGAGCGAGACCGGCACAGTGGGCAGGCAACGCAGCCCTCGACGCTCGTCTTGACCTGATCCCAATCCATTCGCAGGATTCTCGATCGCCGGTCTTCAGTTGCGTCAATTCGGGGACTCGAATCCTTTCCTCCAGACTCAGCTAGCACGGCATGGGAAGTGTTATCCCCTTTGGTGCGCCACAATGGCGTCAAACCCAGTTCCCTGAGGATTTCCGTGCGCCTGGCGTGCCTGGCATTGCCGGATGCGGTCACAACATCAACTCCATGACCAATGAGTCCTCGCGCCCTCCCATCGCAGGATAATAATCCTTGCGCCTGGCGATCTGCCTGAACCCGATCCGCTCGTACAACCGGGCGGCAGCATGATTGGATCCGCGCACATCCAGAAACATGAATCGCGCACGTTGCTCTCTGGCGACATGAATGAAATGTTGCAATAATCTCTCGCCCCAGCCTTTCCGTTGCGATCCTGCGGCAATACTGAGGGTGAGCAAATGGGCTTCTTCCGCTCCAACTGTCATCACGCCGTAGCCAAAAAGGTGCCCCCCCTGCTCCAATACCAGGCAATGATAGCCGGAGTCGATCGAATCGCTGAAATTGCCACGCGTCCATGGAAAGAGAAAAACTTCCCGTTCGATAGCGACGACTTCGTCCAGGTCTGTCAGAAACATCCGCCTGATTTGCGGCATCTCCTGCAATTGGGCGCTCATCGTTCTTTTTCCTTCAGGGCTACCTTGTTACGGATATAGAGTGGCGCCGCATCGGCGGGATCGAGACCCAATCCTTTTGCGAATCTCGGCGCAGCCAATTGAACAATGGCGCGCGCATGAGGCCTGAGTCCGCTGTCAATACGATTGACACATCCATTGTAGCGCGTGCGCAGCGCATCCTCATACATGGAAAAACCGCTGCCGCAACCGGTCCAGTTGAACCCCGGCACGAATGGAGCATGCTGCGGCAAGCAAAGGGTCGGCTTACTCACCGGTTGCCATCCATCCGCTGCCTTTGTGTAAGCGGCGTGATAAATCTCATGCATACGCGCGTCGAGCGCGGCAATCACATTCCCGCCCCCGGTTTCCTGCGCCAATGCTTCCAATGTGCATATACCTGCCACTGGCAGGCCGGCGCCAAAAGCCAACCCTTGCGCCACGCCACAAGCAATGCGCAGCCCGGTGAAAGAACCTGGTCCGGCGCCAAATGCAATTCCATCCAGCTGTGTCAGCGTCAACCCCGCTTCCTCCAGCATTCGCTGCAGCATTGGCAGGATCAATTCTGAATGCCGCCGCTCTGCAAGAACTTCCCGGCTCAATAACTCTCCATCCAGCAATAGTGCAATCGAACAGTATTCGGTGGAAGTATCGAAAGCAAGAATTTTCAAGGGGGAGGACTGAATGAATATTGGGGACTATAATGGATCGTACTGGCTCTTTCCAATGGAAACTTATGCTGGGAATTCATTGTCATTTATAAGTGGGCAGCCCTCTATCATTCAGGGTCCTGGATGATCTCATTCCGTCAAAAAGAATTTGCGCGCGTCGCATATGTTCTGTCGTAAACGATGAAATGGCTTGAACAACTCAATATCACGACGAAAGGGTAGACAATCCATGCAGTGGATTGCTCGCAAATATAAATTCATGGAAGCGCCTGGAAGTGTTTCACCGTATCGCGCATTACTTTACCATCATCTCACGGAGGAGTCATGAGCATCACGTGGATACTCGTCGCAAACGCAAGTGCAGCCTACCTGTATGCAAATTATGGCCCAAAAAAGGGACTGCAGAAACTCAAGGAATTCAAACACGATGCCAGCAGGGAGAAAGGGCAGGATTTGGTTACCGACCGCCCGGGACACAACAAAAGCCATGGCAATGGCCGTGGCTCCTACGTGCCCGCCACTGATCCAAAGCAAAATCAGGCCCAGAATTTTGCCTTCCAGTTAGCCCAGGAACTTGAACATGGCCGCACGACCAATAGTTACCAGCGTCTGATTCTGGTTGTATCGGCCCCATTCATGGGACTGATCAACAGCAGCCTGGGCCACCATGTGCGTATCCTGGTGAGCGACACTTTTGAAAAGGATTACACTAAGACCAGTGAAAAAAATCTGGCAAGGCATCTGGAAAGCTGTATTTTTCTTTGAGATCCTAATAAGCAAGGAGCCTCTGAAGTCTCCGGGTTTGTCCACGGGAATGCT
>JBOIFK010000296.1:0-5866 GCA_050741585.1 Nitrosospira sp. | reverse complement strand
CCATGAACCATACTGGCCGCCCAGGCGCGATTCGGAAAACGCTTTCACTCCAGGCAGCAAATCGCTATCCCGTGCAAGTGTGACAAACCGCATGTCACCTATTTTGACCTGCGCAAACGCAACTGCTACGGTATCCGCCTCGGCAGCGAGGAGATACAACGGCAGCTGCGGCTCGTCGGGACGATCGCCAAGCATGGTATTCACGGATGGCGCCCGGGTCTTGTAATCGATAACGATGCGGCGCCCGTCGCCGAATTCGTCCATGCGATCGAGGCGCGTCGATAGCGCAAGCCCGCCAATCTCGACGCTGCGTTTATCCTCAATAGCGATGACAGCGAACTCGCCGCGCTTTCTCTCTTCATTGAGCCACTCACGCGCCAGCCGCACCAGGCGCCGCTGTTCAATTTGTGCAAAACGCCCTGAAAGCGCTGTTGGACGATCCCGGTGGATGCGCGCGATCGCCTCTTCCGCGGCATGCACGAGTATTGCCTCAAGATCGCCGTCGCTGATGGCGTCAAGTGCATTTTTGGTCTTTAACTGGCTCCATGCCTGCGCGAGCACATGGTGTATCAGTGAACCGCGCTCCGTTGCGCCAAGTCCCGCATGAGGGATTTTCACGCCTTCCGCACCAAACCGGTGCACCGCCAGCGCCCTGAATGGACAAGCTGCATGATCTTTTATTATCGCTGTGCCGCCACCGATACGTGCGGCACGCTTCTGATCGAGCGCAGGCGCTTTGTCATCTTTGATGTACTCAAGCCGACTTGCGCCATGAATCAGATCGCGGTGATTTGTATAAACCGGTAATACAAGTTCGCAACCGGCAATATTTGCGATTAGCGGGCTGGGGCCAAGCTCGCGGGTATCCTCGCCATCGCCGTGCCGTGGGTGGCTGAGGATGATCTCATCCGCGCTGGACAACCATGCATTCGTAAGCCGGGACGCAGATTCAAGCGATGCCGCGGCCGAGCTCTGCGGCAGCTTCGCGGTCCGCTGTAATTCGATAGGCAGAAATGGATTCGGATTTGGCGGTGGCGGCCATGCTTCATCAGACAGCCCCATGACCCAAAGATGATCGAACTCCATGCCGGCAGCCTCGAACACGCCCAGTATCTGGATCGGGACATCTGGTGTCTCGGGCTGGAAAAATGTCTCCGCAGTCATGTGGCGCAACCGCGATATCCCTTCGCTGTAACCGGTGCGCGGCATAACACGACCAAGGGCGGCGAAGTCGGCGAGAACGTCCTGCCACTTTTTCAATGTCTGATATTCGGATGAACTCAGGCTGCGTTCGCCAGGAAAACCAAGGATCTGCAGGATTTCGGAAACCGCCCTGGCGAGCATTGATGGGGGTTGCAAGCCGAACAGCCTTGCCTTGCGGAATTCTGCGAAGTTGGATAGTCCCTGCAACAGGATGGGACAGCTTGTCCAGCCATGTTCACGCTCGATCAGGATGAGCAGCCGCTCAAGCGTAATCATGGGCTCGGCGCGCTTGCGCAATTGTGCGTCGAGGCGCGCACGATTGACCATTTCTGTCTCGCCGCCACCCAGAAAGGGTGATCGGATTAAAAGGCTGGCACGCTCGAACTCAATCTCCCGTCCGCCGAGTTCGAGCGCCAGGAGCGCGGCGTTGATGAGTGGATACGAGTTCAAAGCCATGCCAAGCGACACGTTAAATGGTAACGTGGGCCTGGCGGCGCCTGGCAGTGATCGCTGAATATCCGGCTCCATGACGGAACGGAAAGTACGCATGATCATATTGCGATACCTTGAAAATCCCGGAACAACGATACCAATGCGTGCTGCGCCATCAGCTTCCATTCGCGCACGCGCCCACGCGGCTGCACGGCAAATCTCCTCATCACTGTCGTTGCATGCCACGCGCCAGGCAATGCCGCTACGCGGCTGAAGTTGCGACTGCGGCCCCGCCAGCATCACCTCGCAACCGCCTTGCTCAAGCTTGCTCAGCAATGCCGCCAGTTGTGGTGTAACGATGTCGAAGCCATAGCAAACCAGGCGCTTCGGTTTACTGATTTCTGCATCCTTACATAGCTCAGTTAGCAGGTTGCAAAGGCGCGCGCGATCGATTTGCCGCGTGCGCCAGGTGGTTTGCTCGTAACGCTGTGACCAATCCTGAAACGCTTTGCAATCTTCATTTAACGAGAAATTCCTGAGTCGCGAAATGAGATGCCATGCGTGGGCAAGTTGCCATGCCTCGCGGGCAAGCCGAGCGGCTTCCCCAACGGCAAGCAAGGCTGCGCCCGACTCCGAATGGCTGATGGCATCCTCCCACAAAATCTGTTCCTGGGCGGAAGTAAGCAACATGGGCAATTCATGCGTCGGCCTGGAGTAAAGCGCGTCTTCGTAGAGACGTTCAATGAAGGCGGAAAGTGGCAGAATATCGGCCGAATCCCAGGCAGCAACTCCCCGGGCGGACTGAGTCCCATCGAACTGGCGTTTAAACGCGATCGCGAGCCGGCGGTTAGGGGTAATCACGGTGACGCCGGCCTCCAGGCCGGCGGCAAGACCCGCAAAAATATCGGAGGGAAGAATCTGTGGGAATTTCAGAATGGAGGACATGCGGCGAAACGGCTACCGCTGCCGAGTTATCGTTCCAGCTTGTCCAGCTTGCCTGTTACCTTTGCCCAATCGTCGGCATCCGATAAAGCGTCTTTTTTCTCAATGATGGGTTTCCAGGCTTTGGATAATTCGGCGTTAAGTTCGGTGAAATGCTGTTGATCGGTCGGTACGTCGTCCTCGGCAAAAATTGCCTCCACTGGACACTCAGCCACGCATAGCGTGCAGTCTATGCATTCGTCCGGATCAATCACCAGAAAATTCGGTCCCTCGCGAAAGCAGTCCACCGGGCACACATCCACGCAATCAGTATACTTGCACTTGATACAGCTTTCAGTTACTACATAGGTCATGGCGGATCCTTGCTTGGCTCTTTGAGAATTCGCGATTTTACCAGAAATTTTATGGGCACCACTACTACTCTACAACTAGTGACCATGCGATTATCAGGGTTTAAGGGGTGGAAATAAAGGCTCCAATAAAACTCATCGCGGTGGCTGAGCGACAAGCGCACGATATAATACAGTAATCAATTATATTTAAAACTCGTGATGGCGTTCCATCTGCTACCGGGCTTCACGGATAGTTATTTCGTCATGATATTTTTTTGTATTGACCTCCAGGGTGAGAAGTAACTCCCCCGCTATGAGCGGCCACTCCAATTGCAGGGTAACAGCCTGCATGATTTTCTCGAATCCGCCTTCCGACTGTGAGACGGAATAATAGGGTTGTGCGCGCAATGTCGCTGGAGAGGAAGCATGCAGTGCAATACTTCCAGCCAGCTCATCATCCTCCAGCGTGAGATCGGTCATGGCGGATAATTCAAGCAGTTGACCGAAACCGCCGGGGATTTGACCTCGATGAATGTAGCGTCCGCTCCAACCGTCGCAACTTGGCATGGCAAGATTGATCTCGGTGCCAAATACACCGTCCACCTCGCCGGTGAAACAATACGACACATGCAGGCGGTTATTCACGAGATCAAAACATTTTTTTATGTGCAGCGGAAACACGTCCGCGCGGAAGCATGCCCCATGCGTGGTGGATGGCTCATGCCGATAGTGCACACGCGCACCATTCAGGCGATCCATGAACAGATCCCGCGCACGGTCGTCAGCCTCCATATCCACAGTATCGATTCTCTGTTTGAAGCTGACCCGCTCATGCGCCGAGGCGATGCCCGCGCCGCTGTGTCCATGCGGGCCATTTCCGTTCTGATGAATCTTATGGTAGTAATGCTCTGCCTGGCGTTGCAATGTATCGCCAAAATTATGCTTCAGCACATAGGAATCGAGTTCACAAACGCTGCCGCCGCCATTCAATTCCAGTACCGCCTGGATGACACCATTCTGTAAATACATTTCCTCGGTGCCATCAAGATCGGTGTCTTCCACAAATCGATCCGGGCGTGGCATACAGGCGTCGAGCATTGCTTCCAGTTCGACGATCGCCTTATAGACTGCCCGCCGCAAATGAGGCAGGTACAAACCACCGAACAAACCATGCCAATAGGCGTCGTTGGCCTGAGACTCATAGAGCTTATGCTGCATTGCAGCGCTGCGCTGCCGCTCCGGCAGCGCAGCCAGCCTCGCGGAAAGAGTCAACATACGTTTGTGCATCCAATTGGATTCAGAATAGCGGGAAAAAAAATTTTTCCAGATTCCACCGCGCAGAAACGCCTTGTCGCGTTCATACCAACCGGCTGCCTTGGCCTGCCGCACAAGGTCGGCATACGAACTGGCCGGCTGGGCAGGCAGCGTCCACTCGTTCATTTCGATATAGGACGTTGTGGGCAAATACACGATACCACGGGTCTTTCCGCTGGCATGATAGTCGCGATAGTGCTGGGTGCGAATCCTGGACGAGGACAACACACCTTGAACAAACTGGTCGAGCCAGCCTTTTTCATATACCCACTGGTAAGTTTCCGGCCAGATACCGAACTTTTCGATGTCGTCAAAGTAAATTGCCGCATTGCTGCCGGCCGTGTTGCTTTCAGCCAGAGACTCGATGTAACCAACCACTTCACTGGATGGGGAAAATGGCAGGCGGTAACGCAATGCTTCAGAGATGGGAAACAGGTCGAGCTTACGTCCGTCCTCCTCGGTAGTGAAGTAGCCGTCCAATTCCACCGCGGTTTTACCCGCACAGAGAAAGTGGTAATCGTCCACGATGACATAGCGGATGCCACAATCCGCCAACGCCGGGACCACCGTTGCCTCCCACACGCGCTCTGTCAGCCACGCACCTTGAGGACGCTGCCCCAGCTTCATTTCTAGCTTATCTGAAAAAGTCTGAATTTGCCCGATGCGGTCGCGGTTAGGAATCACCGCCAACACCGGCTCAGTGTCACCTGCCCCGAACAACTCAACCTGTCCACGCATCACCATTTCCCGCAACAACGTCATGTCTTCGGGATAGCTATCGACCAGGTAATCCAGGAGCCAGCCGGAAATATGCATCGCGAAACAAAAATCCGGATAACGGTAAAGCACGTGCAGGAAAGGTCGATAACAGCGTAGATGAGCGTCGGCTAGGACTTCTGGAAAATTACCGACAGGCTGGTGAGCATGAACACCGAAAAGCAGGGAGATGGGCTGGGACATCGAGCTACCCTCGAAAAGAAACCACTCGCCGCGGACTTATGCAGACGCTCGCGAGCGCAAATCCCCAGTGCCCAGGCGCGATTTTATATTTGTGACGGGGAGTGTCACTTCTGGGTTGCTTCAGCAATAAGGCCGTCAAATTGAAGCAGACAGACAATTAACGGGTATTTCCATCTCAAGAGGCACGCCGCATTGTGCCGCCCGACCCAGGGCCTTCACTGTCAGAGTTTTCGGTGCCCTGGTTGATGGATTCAAGCACTGTTACCGGCACCGGCAGCTTCAGCAAACCGTAAAGATTGGCCAGGTTATCCCGAAACAATTGATCGAAACTTGATACCACGTACGGTGGATTGTAATCGCCTAACCACCAGAACCAGTCGGAACTTTCGCAGGAAGCCAGTTGCCGCTCGGCTTTACTCTTTTCCTCATCAGTCAAACGTCCACTTTGCATTACAAGGTCGTAACTATACTTGGCGGCACACAGCAGATCCCAGGCATGATTTTTGTCCCGGTCGCCGATCCAGGTGGAGAATGTCCCATACACCCAGCTGCCAGCCGCCAATACCGGCAGGGCGGCTGCATCCGTATGCGCCATGGATGCAATATAATCACGGTATGTCGTGACGTGAATCGAAGCATGGTGTTCAAGAATTTCATAGAGATCGTTGAGAAAATAATAGCCG
>JBOIFK010000295.1:0-7180 GCA_050741585.1 Nitrosospira sp. | reverse complement strand
ACTGTATTCTCAGACAATCCCGGTGCAACGGCCAAACATTGGCTGAATCAGGGCGCACGACGCCTGCATCTGGTAGACCTTAACGGTGCATTTGACGGCAAGCCAAAAAATGAACCGGCTATCCGTGCCATAGTTGAAGCGATCGGTGACGAAATTCCGACCCAGCTCGGCGGCGGCATACGCGATCTGGAAACGATCGAACGTTATCTCGACGATGGCATCACTTATATTATCATCGGCACCGCGGCGGTAAAAACACCAGGATTCCTGCATGATGCCTGCAATGCTTTTCCCGGCCATATCATGGTGGGGCTGGATGCGAAAGACGGGAAAGTTGCCGTCAATGGCTGGTCCAAAGTCACTGGACACGACGTGGTGGATCTTGCGAAAAAATTCGAGGATTACGGGGTCGAAGCGATTATCTATACGGATATTGGGCGCGATGGCATGTTAAGCGGCGTCAATGTCCAGGCTACTGTGGAACTGGCGAGGGCGCTGACGATTCCGGTCATTGCCAGCGGTGGCATTACCAATCTCGATGACGTCAAAGCGCTCTGCGAAGTGGAATTGGAAGGCATCATGGGAGCTATCACGGGACGCGCCATTTATGAAGGCGCTCTGGATTTCAAATTGGCGCAAGAGCTGGCGGACGATCTGAGCATGAAGATGAAATCTGGAGACGCGAGTCTTTCCTGACGAGGTTTTCGATAATTCCTTTCCATAATTCACAATTCGTTGCGAAAACGGGAGAACCAAGGTTGGAGAATTCTGTTTTCCGATTGATACCGCTTCTTTCCCCTCTTTGTATCTGTTACCTCTGGTAAAAATTCCTTATGGGCCTTGCCAAGCGTATCATCCCCTGCCTTGATGTAACAAATGGGCGCGTAGTCAAGGGCGTCAATTTTGTCGAGCTTCGAGATGCGGGTGATCCCGTCGAGATATCGCGCCGCTACGACGAACAGGGCGCGGACGAGTTAACTTTTCTCGATATCACAGCCAGTTCTGATAACCGTGACTTGATTCTGCGTATTATTGAAGAAGTTGCGGCCCAAGTGTTCATTCCGTTGACCGTGGGCGGAGGAGTTCGTCAGGTAGAGGACGTTCGCAGGTTATTGAATGCAGGGGCTGACAAAGTCAGTATCAATACCTCGGCGGTGCTGAATCCGCAACTGGTGGCGGATGCCGCGGGCCGCTATGGTTCCCAGTGCATCGTGGTGGCGATAGATGCAAAGCGGGTAGGCGGCACTGATACGAATGCCGCGCACTGGGAGGTATTCACCCACGGAGGACGCACGGCTACCGGTCTGGACGCAGTCGAGTGGGCGAAAAAGATGCAATTATTGGGTGCGGGCGAAATATTGCTTACCAGCATGGACAAGGATGGCACCCGTAATGGTTTTGATCTGGCACTTACCCGTGCGGTTTCAAACGCGGTGGATGTGCCGGTAATTGCAAGTGGAGGCGTAGGTAATTTGCACCATCTGGCGGAAGGCGTTCTGCAAGGCCATGCTGACGCGGTGTTGGCAGCGAGCATTTTTCATTACGGTGAATACACCATACGCCAGGCTAAAACGTATATGGCGCAACATGGCATTGAAATGCGGCTATAGTGTAGAATCCAGAAGCTGCCGGGTAAGTCCCGCACAACCGCGACGATAGCTGGACGGGTTGCCGCAGCAACGCGCGTGGGATTGTTCAGAGATTCCTTATAACCTGATCCTCAAGCATATTCATGTCCGAAAATTGGCTCAACAAGGTAAATTGGTCCGAAGATGGACTGGTGCAGGTGGTGACACAGGAAGCCTGCAGCAACAAGGTGCTGATGGTTGCCTGGATGAACCGCAAGTCGCTTCAGCTTACTGTCGAAACCAATGAGGCGCATTACTGGTCACGTTCCCGCAAGAAACTCTGGCATAAAGGCGAAGAATCAGGTCATGTGCAAAAAGTAAAAGAAATTCGCCTGGATTGCGATGAGGATGCCTTGCTGCTGACGGTGGAACAAGTCGGCGGCATCGCTTGTCATACGGGTAGGCATGATTGCTTTTTCAATAAACTCGAAAACGATCAATGGGTGGTTGCTACCCCAGTGATTAAAAGTCCCGAGGAGATCTACAAGAAGTGACTGATCCCGCTATTCTAGATCGCTTGGCTGCAACGATCGAAGCCCGCAAGAGCGCAGACCCTGCGGCTTCTTACGTAGCGAGGCTGCTGCATGAGGGCCAGGACAAGATTCTCAGAAAAGTTGCTGAGGAAGCGGTAGAGATCCTGTTAGCCTCAAAAGATGGCAATAAGCAATATATTGCACGCGAGACGGCGGATTTGTGGTTCCACTGTTTGGTGCTGCTTGCCCATCACGGCTTGGGGCCGGACGATGTGCTGGATGAATTACAGCGCCGGGAGGGAATTTCGGGAATAGATGAGAAGGCCTTACGAAAAATCGGATAAATGGATAACTGTATTTTCTGCAAAATCGTGCGAGGGGAAATTCCCAGCAAGAAGGTATACGAAGACACTGACGTTCTCGCGTTTCACGACGTCCATCCTGCTGCACCAGTGCATTTTATGTTAGTGCCCAAGCTACACATCGACTCACTGGCCGATGTTGAAGACCAGCACCGCGGTTTGCTGGGCAAGATGATGCTGCTGGTATCCAGGCTGGCGAAGGAGCAAGGTTGCACGGACGGCTTTCGTACCGTAATCAATACCGGACATGTGGGGGGGCAAGAGGTTTATCATTTGCATGTTCACATCATCGGTGGCAGGGAACGCTTGCCCGCCATGGTTCCCCGCCCGAGATAAAGGAGTTAATGATGGGATCATTCAGCATTTGGCACTGGCTGATCGTTCTGATAATCGTTGTCCTGGTATTCGGCACCAGGAAACTTCGCAATCTTGGCAGCGACCTGGGTGGTGCAGTAAAGGGCTTTAAAGAGGGGATGAAAAGCGCCGACGGGGAGGAGATGTCACCCCCACCTCAACAATCCAGCGATCAGACGACCGAGGGTGAAGTCCAGGACAAGGCGCATACAAAATTGTAACGGGCAATCAGTAAAAAACCTAGGGGGAAGGATGGCAAGCCGCGGACCGGATTGATTTCAATCGCTATTTTGCTCCACCTCACCGGTGATCCTCGCAAAAAATGTTCGATATCAGTTTTACAGAAATACTGGTTATTGGAGTTGTCGCACTGGTCGTCCTCGGGCCGGAACGACTGCCCCACGTAGCGCGCACGCTGGGACATCTCTTCGGGCGGGCGCAACGATATGTCAACGACGTCAGGAACGATATTCAACGTGAAATGGAACTGGATGAACTGAGGAAATTGAGAACTTCGGTGCACGACGCCGCTCGTTCAATAGAAAATACGGTACGGAAAGAAATAAATCAGTTTGAGGAGTTAATGGACGTAGCGGAAGAAAAACCCACAGCGGCAAAAGCTTCTGTACCGCCTCTCAGGAGCTTGGTAGAAACCGCTACTCCGCCCGATTCTCTCGTTACCCCTATCAAACCTATCAAACCAATCAAGCCAGCCGAGCCAGCCAAACCCAAATCAGTCGAACCGTTGGGCCGGTCAAAATTAAATCCGGATGAAGCAACCCGCACACAGATATCATCCGTAAAAAATTAGAGCGATAGACAAACGCCTATTCGCTGGTACGGCTCAGCATGAATCGGCCAACTCAATTTACTGTCTCGCTTTTTCCCCTCACAACATGAGCATCGACGAAACATTTATTTCGCATCTTGTGGAATTGCGTGCCAGGCTGCTGCGCATATTTGGGGGGCTGATACTTGGCTTTTTGCCCTGCGCCTATTACGCACGGGAGCTCTACTCGCTGCTGGCGCAGCCTCTGCTGGAGAAACTCCCCCAAGGCGGACAAATGATTGCCACCGAAGTCGTTACGCCTTTTTTTGTGCCAATGAAAGTTGCCATGATGATGGCTTTTGTCATCACCCTGCCGTACACCCTCTATCAAGTTTGGGCGTTTGTTGCACCGGGGTTATATTCTCACGAAAAACGGCTGGTGCTGCCGCTGGTGTTTGTCAGCAGTTTTCTCTTCCTTTGCGGCATGACATTCGCCTACTTTGCGGCATTGCCTCTGGTATTCGAATTCATTACCCATTTCGCACCGCAGGGTGTGGCGGTGATGACCGATATCGGCAAATACCTCGACTTTGTTCTGAGCATGTTCGTTGCCTTCGGCATTACTTTCGAGGTACCGATATTTGTCGTAATTCTGGTCCGAATGGGCATTATCTCGATCGAAAAGCTGAAGGAAATACGCCGCTATATTCTGGTCGGTGCATTCGTGGTCGGCGCGATATTCACCCCACCCGATGTGGTTTCTCAGTTCATGCTGGCGGTACCACTTTATTTACTTTACGAATTAGGTATATTGGTTGCGGGTTTGGTTACCAATCCTGACTCCATATCGGCATTGGCCTATCAATCAAATGACAATAGCATGGACAAAGAAATGAACGAGACGGAAACTCGGGGGAGAAAGGAAGGAAACTAAAAGTAGTTGAGTCCCGCAACTGCTACGGTAACGAACGGGATGTCCCCTGTAAATTGAGAAGAATGATTTCAGCCATGGTTCTGAATTGATCACTCATTCTTCACTGATTTTCTGGCTCGGCATCGTGATCCATGAGGATTCTTGCATCACAGCTCTTCATCTTTGGTAACTCGCCAAGGAGCGGATTCAGGATAGTCAAATATTTTCTGAAAACTATTCCATCGCTTCCGGATCCTGATACTGGTCCTGGGGCATTGGTTTGGGGCGTTTGCCAACGTCGATCTTGACAGACTTTTCCGTCTGATTGCGCATCACCAGAATGGTGGCTGTTTTTCCTGGCGGCAGCGCTGCGATCAGGTCGAGCATGACAGATGAATCAGTGACCGTTTTTCCATCCACTGCCATCAGTATGTCTCCTGGCTTCACCCCGGCCTGATCTGCGGGGCCACCTTTGAGGACCCCGGCTATTAATGCGCCACTGGTGTTGGGACGTTTGAACGATTCCGCCAACTCGGGTGTCAGGTCCTGGACTTCCACCCCGATCCAGCCACGGATTACGCTACCTGTCTGAATGATCTGTTCCATCACCTGCTTGGCTACGCTGGCTGTAATGGCAAAACCGATGCCGAGGGATCCGCCGGTGCGTGAAACAATCGCGGTATTGATGCCAATCATGTTGCCGGAGGTGTCCACCAGCGCCCCACCCGAATTTCCCGGATTGATGGCGGCATCGGTCTGGATAAAATTTTCGAAGGTATTGATGCCCATGTGCGTCCGGCCCAATGCGCTGATAATTCCCATGGTCACCGTCTGCCCCACACCAAAGGGATTACCGATGGCCAGCACAATATCGCCTACCTTGGCATCATCGGAGTGCCCGAAAATCATCGTGGGCAGCGCTTCCATATCCACCCTGACGACAGCAAGATCGGTTTCCGGGTCTGAGCCGATAACATGGGCTTTGGCCTTTCTACCATCAGCCAGCGCAATCTCTATTTCATCCGCTGCTGCTATCACATGATGATTAGTAAGAATATAACCCTCGGGACTGACGATTACGCCGGATCCCAGACTTGCTGCACGCCGGCTCTGTGATTCGAAGCGGTCGCCAAAGAAGCGCCGGAACCTGGGGTCTTCCAGCAATGGATGGGGGGCAATTTTGACTTCCTTGCTGGTAAAGACATTGACCACTGAAGGCCCGGCAGCTTTAGCGGCACTGCTAAAGCTGCCGGGCGTGGGTGCCTCCTGAGATGTTCCATCGGAAACGGCTTGCTTTACGGTAACGGTGGCGCCACGCGGGCTCCATGGTAACAATTCAGGCCGCAAGGTAGCGACGACAAACAACACCGCAAGGATTACCGTTGCCGTTTGTGCGAAAATCAACCAGAGTTTGTGCATTTTAGAGAATAAATTTCGAGATAAAATATTGCAAAAAAGGAACTGGGGAATACCGATGCGATTGAATGAGCTCGAAATCTATTTGAACCAACTTCTGAATGTTGCCCATTTTTGTGATTATTGCCCAAATGGGCTGCAAGTGGAAGGCCAAAATACAGTGCGCCAATTAGTCAGCGGCGTAACGGCCTCATTCGATCTCCTGCAGGCTGCTATAGCAACAGGTGCGGACGCAGTGCTGGTACATCATGGTTATTTCTGGCGCGGCGAGGATCAATGCCTGGTCAGCATGAAGCGCCGTCGTATCGGATTGCTGATGGCGCACGACGTCAGTCTGCTTGCCTATCATTTGCCGTTGGATGCACACCCGGAATTGGGAAACAATGCGCAATTGGCGCATCAATTGGGTTTCATTGAGACCGGCCGTTTCGGTCAGCAGAATATTGCCATGCAAGGTACCCTGTCATCACAGGTATCGACCTTGAAAGATCTGCGAATAAATATTGAACGTGTCCTGTCACGTAAGCCCTTGGTAATTGGTGATGACGAGAAACCGGTGCGACGTGTTGCCTGGTGCACCGGCGCCGCACAAGGTTATTTCGACGAGGCCATCCGTCAGGGTGTGGATGCATTTATCACGGGTGAAATTTCCGAGCAGAACGTGCATGCCGCGCGCGAATCCGGTGTAGCATTTATCTCGGCAGGACATCACGCCACCGAGCGTTATGGCATCCAGGCATTGGGCGAACATCTATCCCGGAAATTCGACATTGCCCATCAATTCATTGATGTCGACAACCCTGTGTGAGGCAATGAATGAAATTTATCCATTCTCTGAAAGAGACAAGGTTTCTTTCCCATTAACCCCTTCGGCCGGATGAATCGATGCTTCGTAAAGTCTCGGATACATTATAAACCACTCCGCTACATGCTCTGCCTCATCTCTAACCAGAGGTGCAAACCGGGAGCTTGGCCTCCCGATTTGGCGCTCAATTTTCTTGACAGGGTGTATTGATCGAGTTAGCCTACGCGGTGTTCGTCGGGGGGGTTGTCCAGGGGTTAACCCGTGGATGGAGAACAGGCCATTGTGCATGGCGGGATGGTCTGGGCGGATCGGGCACCAAACAACAATTATTAATACGGAACGACAAAGGAGAGAGAGATGGTATTGAAGTTTGGGCTAAGGCTAATGGTGCTCACATGGGGGGTGATGCTGGGGGCATCGGCATACGCGAACTTTCCGAGCGTACCGAAGGAGACCTACA
>JBOIFK010000294.1:0-5309 GCA_050741585.1 Nitrosospira sp. | reverse complement strand
TCACTGGACGGGTGCATACGAATTATGCACAGGCGGTGGCGGTCACCGGGCGGCTGGCCAGCAACGAGCCAAACCTGCAAAATATTCCGATACGCACTGCCGAAGGGCGCCGCATCCGCGAAGCATTTATTGCATCGCCGGGGCACAGCATTATCTCTGCCGATTATTCTCAGATCGAGCTGCGCATCATGGCGCACATTTCACAGGATGCGGGGTTGCTCAATGCTTTCGCTGCCGGCGAGGACATCCATCGTGCGACTGCTGCAGAAGTGTTTGGCCTTCCGCTGGACTCCGTGACCAATGAACAGCGCCGTTACGCAAAAATCATCAATTTTGGCCTGATTTACGGCATGTCGGAATTCGGTCTTGCCTCACAGCTCAATATTGAACGCGCTGCTGCCCGCGCATACATGGACCGCTACTTCGCCCGCTACCCTGGCGTAGCGAACTACATGCAGCGTACCCGGGAAAATGCCAGAAATACCGGCTACGTCGAGACTGTTCTCGGACGCCGGCTATGGTTGCCGGAGATCAACAGTGCCAACGGCAATCGCAGGCAAGGTGCGGAGCGCGCGGCAATCAACGCGCCCATGCAAGGCACTGCGGCGGATATCATCAAGCTTGCCATGATCGCAGTGCATGGCTGGTTGGCAAAAGAAAATCTGCGCAGCAAACTTATCATGCAAGTGCATGACGAGCTGGTGCTGGAAGTATCGGATGATGAGATTGAAATGATAAAAGGTGAGTTGCCGCAGCTGATGGGTGATGTAGCGAAACTTGATGTTCCTCTGCTGGTGGAGGTGGGCGTGGGGCCGAATTGGGAGCAAGCACACTAAACCCCATTCGAAAGTCTTGCCGGAACGTGGATGACGCAATTTCAACCGGAAACAAGAGTGAATAGGTCCGTCGCTTTGCACGGCCTCGGTCCCGGCCGGAGCAATTTGGCGGACTTAATAAAATTAGCTGCAAAAAGTGCGTCCGGTGGCTCATATTTTGCCGCGTCTTGCCTACAAAGGCCATGAAACAACTATTGGCTTGCAAAATGTGTTCTCGTCCCGGTCACTTTTTTGCTTCGATTCTTTAAGTCCAATCGGCTGCTCGTATTTTTGTATTGCTAATAGGGTAAAAATTACCGTAAAATCACACCCTTTTCGGTTTCAGACCTCCATAGGCATATACATGGTCATTATTCGACTGGCGCGAAGCGGCGCCAAGAAACGCCCTTTTTTTAGCATGGTAGTAGCAGATTCACGAAACGCCCGCGACGGCAAATTTATTGAGCGCATTGGTTTTTATAATCCGAGGGCGGCCGGAGGCGAAGAAACATTGCGTGTTCAACTGGACCGCGTTACGCATTGGCAGTCACAGGGTGCACAGCTATCCGATACTGTGACAAGGCTGGTGAGGCAGTCCGGTGCAAAGCAAAAACCTGCGGGAAGCAGCTAAACCAGGGGACACGATCGAACCAATGGTAGTAATGGGGCGCGTTATCGGCCCCTTCGGTGTATTCGGCTGGATCAAGGTTTTTCCCCATACCGAAAATGTGGACGGGTTGCTTGACTACCCGGTGTGGTGGATCGGCAAGGACGATGGCAATTGGCGCGAGGTAAAAGTTGCCCGATGCGAAGTTCACGGAAATATATTGACCGCTGTATTTGAGCAATGTGCCGACCGTGGCGCGGCAATGCGGCTGAAGGGCATGCAGATTGCAATTCCTCGCAGCCGGTTACCGGTCCTGTCAGAAAGTGGTGAAGACGGCCACTACTGGTCGGATTTAATCGGCCTTGAGGTCGTTAATCTGCAGAATGAAGAATTGGGAAAAGTGACGGGGTTACTGGAAACCGGTGCCAACGACGTGCTTCAAGTACAAAACCGGAAAGAAGGTGAAAGGGAAAAGTTGATCCCTTTTGTCAACCAGGTGATCGTTAAAGTGGACTTGGACGCCGGTCGGATAACGGTGGATTGGGGCAGGGATTACTAACCAGCCATGACTTTCGAGTTCGATGTCGTCACGTTGTTTCCTGAAATGTTCGACGCCGTCACCAGGCATGGAATAACCGGCAGAGCACAGGAAAACGCGATTTACCGGTTGCATACCTGGAACCCGCGCGACTTTACCGAGGATAATTACCGTACGGTGGATGACCGCCCTTATGGCGGCGGCCCCGGAATGTTGATGCTGGCGCAGCCGCTGGAAGAAGCCATTATTGCGGCGAGGACCAGACAGACAGGCAGAGGAATTGGCGGGACGAAAGTCATCTATCTTTCTCCTCAGGGGCGGCTCCTTGATCATGATGTCGTGATGGAGCTGTGCGAACTGCCTGCGTTGGTGTTGCTCTGCGGGCGCTACGAGGGTGTGGACGAGCGCTTGATAGCGCGCCAGGTAGATGATGAAATCTCTATCGGTGACTATGTGCTTTCTGGCGGTGAACTCGCGGCAATGGTGCTGATGGACTGTATGGTGCGGCAAATGCCAGGCGTGTTGGGTGATTCGGAATCCGCCTGCCAGGACTCATTCGTAAGTGGGTTGTTGGATTTTCCCCACTACACGCGGCCCGAGGTCTATCAGGGAAATATCGTGCCGGAAGTTTTGATGTCCGGTAATCATGCCAGGATCAATCGTTGGCGTTTGCAGCAGTCACTGGGTAGAACATGGTTGAGACGGCCGGATCTACTGGCATTGAGAATTGAACACGGCCTGACGGAAGACGAAAAAAAATTGCTGGAAGAATTCAAGCGCGCCTATGAAGGCGACTGAGACCAATTGAAAATCAAGCGAAATAAAGTAAGGGAGTCGCAAATGAATCTGATTGAACAACTTGAAAGCGAAGAAATCAGCCGCCTTGGCAAGACAATTCCGGATTTTGCCCCTGGGGATACCGTGATTGTTAGCGTCAAAGTGGTGGAAGGTGATCGTAAGCGCGTACAAGCTTATGAAGGTGTCGTCATCGCGAAGCGCAACCGGGGTCTCAATTCGGCCTTTACCGTGCGCAAAGTATCCAGCGGGGAAGGGGTGGAGCGAACGTTCCAAACCTATTCGCCGTTGATTGCCAACATCGAAATCAAGCGTCGCGGCGATGTCCGCCGCGCCAAGCTTTATTACCTGCGGGATCGTTCCGGCAAATCGGCACGTATTCGCGAGAAGCTTCCCGCCCGCGCTACGGTAAAAAAGGAACCACGGAAAGCAGAGTCAGCTAAGCCTTCAACCTGAGCACAGTTGGAGACGCTGTACGAACTCACCCTTTCGGGGGTTCCGGCTTATGCTCGATTTCCTTATCCCAAACATCGTAAACTTCATCTGACCACAATGATTTGATCCAGACAATCACGTCATCAATTTGCTGGTTGGTCAACTTTCCGTCCCACGCGGGCATACCGCCGACATCTGCCGGGCTGCCCTTCCGAATCATTCTCTCCAGTGTTTCCGTTGAGTGATGCCATGCATGGGCGCTATCGTCCAGTGGGGGTGGCGGGTATTTTCCGTCAGCACCCGGATTCCGCCAGCCTGGAGTCGCTTCCCCTTTCGGTCCATGGCAGGATGCGCAATTCGCGAGATAAACCGCTTCGCCGCGCCTGATTTTTTCTGGGTCCAATTTACGCGCCGCCAAATTTTTTGGTGGCGTCACAGGGACGGTGGCAGGTGGTGCCGGTTCAGTGGCAGAGGGCGCCGGCACAGCAGCGGAGGGCGCTGATTCCACGGCGGGTGAGGCCGGCGCCGCGGCGGTGGATGGTGTCGACGTTGCTGCCGGCGGCTTTGATTCGCCGCAGCCGACAATAAATCCGGCTACGATGCCTGCCAAAAGGACATATCGGGCGCTCATGACAACTCAATATTCATATTAATTGCCCTCTGCGTTCCATGCACAAAGCTCGACTCCCATCGATACTGCTTGTTACCGTAATTCATGGTATCCCTCGGGTGAAGAAAAGCGCTGGATGCTGACGATGGGATGTGGCGTCCAGACGTTGGCGCAAGACTTGCTGGGCAAGATTGCGGTTAATAGTTCCGCTTTCACGCATATGGATAGGAGATGTCATACTTTCACTTCAATTTCATCACGGATTCTTTTGGGTCAGATGGAAGATGGCGGCTGTATACCTTCGTATCGCCTTGTTTGTCGATGAGGAGTACGTTGTACGGATCGCTACGCGCGCCTTCCATGCCGGGAGAGCCGTGGGGCATGCCTGGAACGGCCAAGCCAATAGCCGCGGGACGTTCCTTGAGAAACCGCTTCACGTCCTGCGCCGGCACGTGGCCCTCAATCGCATAGCCGTCAACCATGGCAGTATGGCATGAGCCAAGCGTGGTGGAGATGCCTGCACGTTCACGTGCTTCCTTGTTGCCGACATCGTGGGTATTGACGGTAAAGCCATTCGCACGCATATGATCGACCCATTTTGCGCAGCATTTACAGGTCGGGCTCTTGTAGACGTCAATTGTTGTCGCGGCGGCATGAGCGCCGGAACCTGACAAGGCACCGATGATCATCGATACCGCCAAGAATGTGTGAATTGGTATTTTCATTTAACCTCCACTTCGATTGTTCCTTTCATCCCTGCAAAATTCATACCCTTGAAATGGCCTGGCAAGGGGCAGGCGAAGTTGACCATCCCGGCTTCAGTGAAATGCCATATCAATTCCCCGGTCTTGCCAGGGTTGACGGTGATCATGTTCGGTTCATCGGGGTGTTCTCTGTCCGGGAATTTTTTCATCATTTTGCCGTGCTTATCAATTTCCTCAGGAGGGGCAATCATCATCTCATGTTTTTTCTTGCCAGCATTCTTAAGGATAAATTTTATCGTTTCACCCTGTTTTACCTTTATTTCAGACGGCTTAAAGCGATTTTCCACCATTGTTATTTCAATGGTGCGCGACACCTTGTCTGGATCGCCGGCACTACCGGCAGACGTCGCTTCCTCGGCAAAGGCGCCAGTCGAGATCAAGCTTAAGGTTAAAGCAGATGCGATCAGAAGCTTTTTCATGTGCGTTCTCCCTGTCTGCTTTCTGTAGAGATACCGAATAACTATTTTAAGCGCTCATCTTTTTATGCGGTTACCTCACTGCAATATAGCAAAAAAATACGTAATCGCCTTCCTATTTGGGTATTAAAAATGTAGCGTCTTGCCGCGATAGACCGAGAAAGTAACTTGAGAGTTCCTATCCTTGGTCATTACCCTAAGTTCAGATACGATCACCGTAACCAACCCTTGCGTTTTATGTATAACAACGGAAGCAGGGCGGCCGTTAACGTGAGAATCATCGAGTAAATAAATCCGTGCTTCCAGGAAAGCTCCGGCATCACGGCAAA
>JBOIFK010000293.1:0-18962 GCA_050741585.1 Nitrosospira sp. | reverse complement strand
ACGTAAGGCGGCATCGTTGTTTGGGCATAACGCCCCAAAAGAACCTCAGTATGAGTCAGGAACCGATATTCAAGATCCTAAAGCCGGCAAATTGAAACCGCAAAGCGAATGGTGCGAATGGACGATTGCAGATGACGAAGCGGAGAATGTCGCTTATCTGGATACTGTTTATGATCAGGTTGTGGCAGGGAGTCAGGTTGTGATTCAACAGCCACCATTTTCGGCTTCAAGCGCTGTCGTTGCCACCGTTGATAACGCTGTGGCGATATCGCGCGCCGCGTACGGATTGACTGGCAAAACCAGCATGCTAACGTTTAATAAGAAATGGTGGAATCCGGAAAAGATTAAGGTCAACAATCCAGCCAATCCTGATAATCCTGATAATCCTTCCATGTGTAATGACGCAAGCTCGTTCGGAACGTTGCGCGCCACCACCATTTACTGCCAGAGCGAGGAATTGATCCTCGCGGATGAGCCCATTCGGGAAGACATTTGTGAGGATGAGATCGAACTGGATGGACTTTACGACGGCCTCAAACCCGGCCAGTGGATGATTGTATCGGGTGAGCGAGCGGATATACCCGGCACGACCGGCGTAAAAGCCAGCGAATTGGTAATGCTCGCGGAGATAGTACAAAAAACACAAACGAGGGCGGTACGCGTCCTCATGCGGGAGAGTAACGATAAGAAACCTGGCGAGGAACCGCTGCCGGGCGACAAGCTGCACACGTTTATCAAGTTCGACAAGGATCTTGCTTACTGTTACAAACGGGACACTGTAATTATCTATGGCAACGTGGTAAAAGCCACGCACGGCGAGACGCGCCGGGAAGTTCTGGGAAGCGGCGATGCGGCCAAAGCGTTCCAGTCATTCCAGCTAAAGCAATTCCCGCTTACTTATGTTTCAGCACCGACTGTTTCAGGTATCGAGAGCACGCTGGAAATACGCGTCAATGATGTGCAGTGGCACGAAACCGGCAGCCTCCCGGCGCTCGGGCGCAATGACCGAAAGCTCATCACATTTCAGGACGACGATGAAAAGACCTCGATAACTTTCGGCAACGGGGAGCGTGGCGCAAGGCTGCCGACAGGTCAGGAAAATATCACGTCGGTTTATCGCAACGGCATTGGTAAGCCGGGCAATGTGAAGGCGGATCAGATCAGCTTGCTTGCCACGCGGCCACTTGGGGTGAAAGGCGTGATCAATCCGATCCGGGCTTCCGGTGGCGCCGACAGGGAAAGCCGTGACCAGGCGCGCAAGAATGCACCGCTTGCCTTGATGGCGCTGGATCGCCTGGTTTCAATACCGGACTATGCGAATTTTACCCGCACCTTCGCTGGGATCGGAAAGGCCGGCGCGACGCGTCTAACCGACCGCCGCAAGCAGGTAGTACAGGTGACCATTGCCGGGGCGGAGGATATTCCCATAGAAGTCACTTCGGATCTCTATCGCAACCTGCATGATGCATTGCATCGCCATGGCGACCCGCATTTACCGATCGTGCTCCAGGTACGCGAACGACTGGCTCTGGTCATCAGCGCGAAAGTTGGCGTAGATCCGGATTACCTGTGGGAGAGCCTTGAACCGACGATTCGCTCTGCCGTGCTCGATGCCTTCGGATTCGAGAAGCTGGAGTTGGGAGAAGACCTGTTGCTTGCCAATGCCGTCAGAGTCATTCAGGGCGTTCGTGGTGTGACGTATGTGGACGTGGATGTCTTCGATACGATTTCAGAGGACGTATTGCTGGAAAGCTTCATTGCCTCAGAGGAGGCCAGCTTCGAGCTTCGCCATCGCATTCCGATTGAACCTACCCAAATCGCTTATCTCTCGCCTGACGTGCCGGACACGCTGATTTTGCAGGAGATCAAGCCATGAGCCGCTCACCCGATCGCCTGTATGAGTTATTGCCCGTTATTCATCGGGTACGCGACGCGGAGCGCGGCCATCCGCTCCGGGCCTTGCTTAGGGTCATCGGCGAACAGGTAGATGTGCTAGAGGATGACATTGGCCGGCTTTATGACAACTGGTTTATCGAAACTTGCGAGGATTGGGTCGTCCCCTATATTGGAGACTTGATCGGTTATCGGCCGGTGCATGATGCAGGCGAGCCACGGGCTGCTGAGGCAACTGGTGGAGCAACTGGGACAACTGCGGAAGGAGCCCGAAACAGGGTCCTGATCCCGCGGCGAGACGTCGCAGCCACTTTGGGCTCCCGCAGGCGCAAAGGAACGTTATCGCTGATTGAGCTGCTCGCAAACAACGTTGCCGACTGGCCGGCGCGCGCGGTGGAGTTCTATGCTCTGCTGGATTGGACGCAGCATCTCAACCACTTGCGCCAAGGCCGCGGACGAACGGCTTCCTTACGCGATGGCGACGCCCTCGATCTTATCGATGGGCCATTCGAGCGGCTCGCACATACCGTGGATGTGCGGCGCATTGCCTCGAATCGCTCATCGGGGCGGTGTAACATCCCAACCGCCGGCGTTTTTATCTGGCGGTTGAAGCCGTATTCCGTGACACACGCACCCGCCTATTGTCTTGAGAGCGTAGGGCCGCAGTGTTTCACATTCAGTGTGCTGGGAAACAATACCCAGCTCTATACAAAACCCGAACTGGAAGAAGAGCCGACCCACATCGCGGAAGAAATAAATCTGCCGGCGCCGATTCGGCGTCGTGCGCTGGAAGAGCGCATAAGCTTGCGGCCATCAAAAACACGAGCCTCGGCCCTGTATTATGGTGCGGACAAAAGTATTGCGATCTACGCGCCGGATTGGCCGGTGAAAAGCCGGGCGCAAGGAATTCTCCAGCCCATTCCACGTGAACATGTCATTCCCGCGGATCTTTCCGATTGGCGCTATCGCGCCCAGCGGGGTCAGGTGGCACTGGACCCGGTGCTGGGCCGCATTGTCTTCCCTGCGGGACAATTGCCAAAGCGCGGCGTGTGGGTCACCTATCATTATGCTTTCAGCACCGGCATGGGTGGCGGTGAGTATGACCGCAGCCTATCCGAGCCGACCGACTTTACCCGTTATCGAGTGACCAACGACAAGCCTGCACCGGGCACTTTCGAGACGATCAACGCGGCGCTTGTGGAGTGGCGTCAAAATCAGCAGGCCTTGGGGTCGGAGCCTCCCGGAGACACTGAAAAAGAAAAATGGCGCAAAAATAAGGACGCGTTGCGCGCCGCGGTAATCGAGATCGAAGATAGTTCGGTATATAGCGAGCCGCTGAGGATTGTCCTGGAGGAGGGAGAAAGTCTACAGCTAAGAGCCGCCAATCGCACTCGGCCGGTAATCCGTTTGGTTGATAACGCAAGCGATCGCCCGGATGCCTTCACCATATCAGGCAAAAAGGCGAGTCGTTTCAAGCTTGATGGGTTGACTGTAATGGGCCGTGGCCTGCAGATCAACGGCCCCGACCATGCCGATCCTGAGCGCGTTGCTGAAGGCGATCTCTGCGACGTGGTCATACGCCACTCGACATTGGTTCCCGGCTGGGGACTCGAACCCGACTGTGAAGCGCGGCGACCGAACGAGCCCAGCCTGGAAATATTCAATACAAATGCAACGATTGTCATCGAGGCGAGCATTATCGGGTCGATTTACGTCACTGCTGACGAGGTGCAAGCCGCCCCGGTTAAAATCTCGATCAGCGATAGCATCGTTGATGCAACCAGTGAAGAACGCATTGCTATCGGCGCCCCGAGCTTACCGCTGGCCTTCGCTCACTTGTCGGTTTTGCGCAGCACCATAGTCGGTGAGGTGAATACGCATGCCATCATCTCGGGCGAGAACTCAATCTTCATGAGTCTGGTCCGGGTCGGCCGCCGTCAAAAAGGGGGCATGCGTTTTTGCTATATTGCGCCCGGTTCACGCACGCCGCGGCGGTTTCGCTGTCAGCCCGATCACGTTATCGTCGCGTTGGACGAAGCTAAGCCACCGCTTTTGCCCGGCGAAAAGGCGCGAGCCAAGGAACGCGAATCGCAGCGTGTAAGGCCGCGCTTCGAGAGATCGCAGTACGGTACGCCTGCATACTGCCAACTTGCAACCGACTGTGCCGAAGAGATTTTACGCGGGGCTGAGGACGAATCCGAGTTGGGGGTATTTCATGACCTGTTCAACCCGCAAAGAACTGCTAACCTGCGCGCTCGGCTGGATGAATATACGCCTGCGGGTATGGAAGCCGGCATCCTGTTTGAAAACTAGGAGAAAACAAAGATGAAAGGTGATTTTTCACGAGATACGTTCGATCCCAGCAAACACTTCAGCCGCGTGTTGATGCAACAGGGCCGCGTTCAGCTCGATGCCGATTGGAATGAACAGAATGCTATTCTCCTGCATTACTTGCGCACCTTGGCCAAGGACATTCTCGGTCCGCACGCGGGACCAGCGGACGGTCGGGAACAAGGTTTCGAAATCCTCTTCCTGCCAAAGGAAACAACACCGGATACCAAAGCTGATATTGAGAAGAAAATCAAAAGCTTTGAACCGAGTGGAGCGAGGCTAAATTCATTAATAGAAGCATTGAACAAACAAAATATTGTGATCAGTCCCGGTCGTTATTATGTGGATGGCATTCTGGTGGAAAATGAGCGGGCGATTCTTTACACCGAGCAACTGGGCATCGCTTCTGAAAATCAGCTTCCGCTCCAGGAAATTCAGGATTGCCAAAAGGATCAGGATCTATTGTTCTATCTCGACGTCTGGGAGCGGCACATCTCGTATGTCGAGAACGATGATATCCGGGAAGTCGCATTGGGCGGACCTGATACGTGTAGCCGCAGCAAGGTAATGTGGCAAATAAAAATACTGTTGGGAGATTCTCTTGCATGTAACTCCCTTGATGACGGATCAGCTAATGAATGCAGACCGCGTATGCTTGGAAGCGGCAAACTGAGAGCCCATGCGCAACACGATAATCCGGATGCCGACCAGTTATGCGTAATCTCGCCGGAATCTCGCTACCGTGGCGCCGAGAATCAGTTATACCGGGTCGAGGTGCATAGGAATGGCAGAGCCACTGATAATGACACCGGCGCGACATTCAAGTGGTCGCGAGACAATGGTTCCGTCACGTTTCCGATCCGCGGACTCTCTGCGACGAAGATTACGCTCGAGCATCTGGGGCGTGACCAGCATCTGGGTCTTGAACCGGGAGACTGGGTCGAGTTTATGGATGAACGTATCGCAACGGGCAAGCATGCGGGTCCACTCGCGCGGGTTGAAACGATCGAACGTGCGGACTTGAGCATCACAATTTCGTTACCTGATGAGACAGCATTGCCTTCTTATTCTGAAGCGGAGATAGAAAACATGCATCCGTTTCTCCGCCGCTGGGACCACTGCGGCGATTTGAAAGCATTTGGCGGCGCACTGCAAATCGTTGAAACCGATACAGCCACCTCATATTCCAAAGCCGTATGGGTAGAACTTGAGGACGGCGTACAGATTCAATTCGTTAAAAACAAAGGCGAGGACGCTGAATATCGCGCCGGGGATTACTGGCTCATTCCGGCGCGTGTCGCCACCGGAGATGTAGAGTGGCCGAATGAATTGGGCATAGACGGTAAACCAAGACAAGATGACGACAACAACATTATCCGGGCTGCTATTGAACCACATGGGCCGCGGCATTATTTTGCGCCACTATGTCTGAAAAAATCCGGGGCTGAAGCGCCTGAGGACTGCCGGTCCACAATCAAAGAGGGGCCGTACGCACCTGGTCCGGAAACTGCTTTTGCATTCCGTCCAGGTTTGCGCAGGGGCTGGCTGCGGCTGCCCTTTCAACCAATCCCTATTCCACAGGATAATACTCCGTCTCCTCCACCACCTTACCGAGTCGGCGTCACGGAAGCAAGAGCGCATAAAAACTTCGACGGAAAAACCAATACCAAGGGTGCGGGCGGGACGATGGCGATTCCGCTGCCTCCCGGTGCCTCACACATTCATCAACTGAGGGTCGCTGGCCAGGAAAACGAAAAAAAGATGACAATCACGTTATTCAGAGGCGGCTGGGACGCTGCCAAGCAGAAGCATGTCGGAAGCAGAGAATATGCAGCCAACAAACTGATCGAAGAGGAAATAGGAAGTGGTCCGTACGACAAGACATACGCGATTAAGGAAGGAGACCTTGATGCCGAGTGCAGTACGCTTTCGCTCGAGATACAGAGCACGGGATATAGCAGCGTATCGCTTGTCGCAGTGGAAATCTCTGTCGCGGAATAATCCAGGGAGGCGCGCCCGAAAAATTCGCTACCTTATTCCAGAACGATTTCACGTTATTATCCTGAGAGGTACATGGGCGTGCGGTCGTTTTGCTGCGCGAGGCGAATATCGCGTCAAGCCGCGTCGTGCCTGTTATGGTTGCAATCTACCCCCTATTGTCATTGTCCCCCTTGCTTAAGCCGGGAACCGCTCTGCCGACGCTCTGTTTCACTATCTAAAGCTGCCGGCGACCCTTAAAAATACGCGGACTGCCTTGGGTTGTTTCCCTATCATCTTGCAAATTGATGTTGTCCCCGTTGTCTGTTTGCTATCGTACAGACGACGTTTGCCCATTCCCACATTCTTCTGTAACCCGATTTACACGGATAACGACTGCTTTGAAATCCATCGTAAGAAGGCATGAGAATAAGCTAGCTATCGGCGAACTTTAACGAACATTTCTCAAGCTACACGTTAAAGGGAAAAAACATGAATCAGGAAGGTCAGGATATCTCCAGTATATATAAAACCATACCGCCAATAGGGGTCGTTACGGTAAATGAAGCGTCTGAGTTTGAACGGGTAACGGATCGTTTTACCCTTCTTGGAAATTCCTCGGCGTTTTCGCGGATGCTTCGTCTTATTGACAAGCTGGCGAAAGTACAAGCGCCGGTTCTTATTGAAGGAGAAACCGGCACCGGAAAGGAGATGGCGGCCCGTGCAATACATTATCGCGGCACTCGTCGCGACCAGGCTTTCGTACCTATAAATTGCGGCGCGCTTCCGGAAAATCTGATAGAGAGTGAGCTTTTTGGATATGTTAAGGGCGCGTTTACCGATGCGAGAGCCGACCACCTCGGGCTCGTCGAAACGGCTGCGGGGGGAACATTATTTCTCGACGAGATCGATGCCCTTACTCCGCGCGCTCAAATAGCATTATTACGTTTTCTGCAGGATGGCACTTACCGTCCAATCGGTGCTCGCGTCGAACGGAAGGTCGACGTCCGCGTTATTGCCGCTACGAATTCACCCTTGGATGACCTTGTCCAAGCTCACGCCTTTCGTTGTGATCTGCTATATCGATTGCGAATTCTTGGCATGAGATTACCGCCTCTTCGCGAGCGGGATGACGATGCGATACTATTGGCAAATGTATTTTTTAATCGTTGCAAAGCAAAATTTAATTGTGAGGCAAAGGAGCTGGATCAGGAAAGCTGTAGCTGGTTTCGTCGATATTCTTGGCCAGGTAATGTTCGAGAACTGGAAGGGCTGATTTACCGGGAAACGGTTGTTTGCGATGATCCGACATTGCGCTTAATCTCCCCTATGCATTATAGCTCCGAGCGACGTCGTACTTTTGAGCGTCGATTGTCGGGTTTCTTCGACACAACATATTCTTCTGCGAAATCTATGGTGCTGGAGCAGTTCGAACGGCACTATCTTAGCCAGTTAATGGCTCGGACTCGCGGCAATGTCAGCCAGGCTGCTCGGCTTGCCGGCAAAGAGAGACGCGCCTTCGGCAAGCTCCTTAAGAAGCATGGAATTACTGGGCGCGAGTCCCAGCATTCGTGACCCCCATGAAATATTTCTACCTTGATAAGCAATTACTCATGCTCATGGCTTTCATGGGCTGTGCGGTCGGAAGATTGCTCTTATATCCAATAACACGTCTGGCTCATTTCCGTCAATTTATTGAAGGTAGTTTTCATAGATAATTTTTTGCGGAAGAGCTTGCATTCCTAAGCGGCTAACTGTAGGCCCTCGTATGTAATATGCCGTTTGATTAACGAATGCTTCCAATTTACTCTCCTGAAGTTGTATTAGCGGTTACCTACTTCCCTTCCCATCCTAGGTGTGATTTCATTCGGATTGCGTCGAAGAATTTTACGGTGAGTTGAATTTTTCGACGACAAAAGTATTATTAAGTGACGGCAATTTCTTGACAATAAATACATTTTTTTGGCGTGACGCGCTCCCTTAAGGAGAACGGCATGGTTATTGCTTTGCTTTTATACTATTCATTTACAGGCAATCTTTTGACCTTATTAAAGCTTTCTATTCCGGATCCTAATAAGATGGCTTCAAAGAGTACCCCACCAGATCCCCGCCAGGAGATCGTCGAGTATCTACGTGCTCATCCTTCCGCGGCTGACACCGTTGACGGGATAATTTTATATTGGCTTGGCCGTCAGCGTTATGAGACCGCCAAAGATACCATAGAGAGGGCTTTGGAGGACCTTGTACTACAAGGAGTTATCGAGTACGTCGCGACAGGTGAAAAGAAAGTTTTTCGATTGGCAAAGAATCACAGGGAATCCGGACCCACCAAGACGAGAAAAAAGCCAGCTTAAAAATGGGGATCATTTGACACATAACCCCTATGACAAGGTCGCCTTACCCATCGTAGTAGTTCGGCCGTCCGTGAGCGGCTGATAGATGAGCTCTTTCGCTCGTCCCAGCCTCACGCTATCCTCAACGGGCCAAGCGGTTCACTCGGAATAACGAAATTGTTTTTCTCGCTGTTCTGGGTCGGATTTAACCCAGTTAGGATTTATCCTCGCCGCCAAGTCGTGCCGTCCGGGTCATCCTCCAGAATAATGTTGGCATCCAGCAATTCCTTACGGATGCGGTCGGCTTCATTATAATTTTTCCTTGTGCGGGCAATAAGGCGCTGTTGAATCATTTGCTCGATACGTTCCGGCGTAAATGCGGAATCCTCCGCAGCTGCGGCATCCTGGAAATATCGCTGCGGATCCTGCTGCAGCAGGCCCAGCACGCCACCCAGCGCTTTCATTAAAGCCATATTCTCCGGTGATCCGGTTTTGTTGGCTTCGTTGGCAAGGTCAAACAGCACCGCGATCGCATCCGGGGTATTAAAGTCATCGTCCATCGCTTCCTTGAAGCGCAGTGCATGAGGCTCGTTCCATCCTATCGCCGCGGTGGTCTCGCTAAACTCACTTCCTTTCAGCGCTGTGTATAGCCGGTCGAGGGCGCGCTTGGCGTCTTCCAGGTGCTGGTCGGAATAGTGCAGCGGACTGCGGTAATGCGCGCGCAGGATAAAGAAGCGCACCACTTCCGGGTGGTAGCGGTTGAGCACTTCGCGCACAGTAAAAAAATTGCCCATGGACTTGGACATTTTTTCATCATTGACACGCACAAAGCCGTTGTGCATCCAGTAATTGACAAAAGTATGCCCATGCGCGCCTTCGCTTTGTGCAATCTCGTTTTCGTGATGCGGAAACTGCAAGTCCTGCCCGCCCCCATGAATGTCAAAATGTTCGCCCAGATAATGCTCGCTCATCGCCGAGCATTCGATATGCCAGCCGGGACGTCCTCCGCCCCAGGGCGAATCCCATTGCGGCTCGCCGGGTTTGGCCGCTTTCCACAATACAAAATCCAGTGGATCTTTCTTGTGTGGATCGATGATCACGCGCTCTCCTGCCCGCAGGTCGTCGAGTGATTTTCCGGACAGCTTTCCATAATCAGGAAACTTGTGCACGGCATAATACACATCGCCGTTGGTTGCGGCATAGGCAAGGCCTTTATCCACCAGGATACGGATCATGGCGACCATTCTTTCCACATGCCGGGTGGCTCGCGGCTCGGATGAAGGCGGCACCACGCCGAGCGCCGCAGCATCTTCCTCCATCGCCTGGATAAAACGAGTGGTCAGCGCCTCGATGGATTCATCGTTCTCCTTCGCACGCTGAATAATTTTATCGTCAACGTCGGTGACGTTGCGTATATAAGTCACATCAAAACTGCTCGCCCGGAGCCAGCGCACCACCATGTCGAACACCACCATCATCCGTGCGTGGCCAAGATGGCAATAATCATAAACCGTCATGCCACAGACATATATTTTGACCTTTCCGGGTATCAGGGGGATAAAGCCCTGTTTTTCCCTGGCGATCGAATTATGGATTTTAAGCATCTGGCAAGATTGTGGAAGGAGCTGGCTTCTTGGTAGAATCTTGAATATTTTAGGATTACCCAATAAAAACCGGAGCAGTATAGCACAATGAAAACGCTAAATTTTCACCGGGTAAATGCGTCCATAGCAATATGTGCCGCCACTTTGCTACTGGCAAATTTTGCCGCGTTTGCCGATGAAAACGAGGAAGTTGCCAAACTCTACAAGCAGGGAAATCTGGCCAAAGCACTGGAACAGGCAGAGGCTTATCTTGCCACCAAGCCCAAGGATGCCCAAATGCGCTTCCAGAAGGGGTTGATCCTTACCGAGCAAAACAAGATCGCCGATGCGACCAAGGTATTTTCTTCGTTATCGGAAGATTACCCCGAACTGCCGGAACCATACAACAATCTCGCCGTGCTGTACGCCAGCCAGGGCCAATATGACAAGGCCAAGAGTGCGCTCGAATCGGCAATACGCACACATCCGAGCTATTCCACCGCGCACGAGAACCTGGGTGACATTTACGCCAAGATGGCGAGCCAGGCATATGGCAAGGCTTTCCAATTGGACAAGGGTAATGCGGCTGCGCAGACCAAGCTTGCGATGATCAAGAACCTGATCACGGGCAAATCCAAGGGAACTCAAACCGCATCTGCTCCGTCATCAGGCGATTCGTCAACGCAGGCGCCGGAGAAGGCTTCGCCAAAGCCTCCTGAAAAGTCTGTACCGGAGAAGAAACCCGCACCGGAGACAACACCCGCACCTGAGAAAACACCCATGACGGAAAAACCGGCACCTGACGAATCCGCTGCGCCAGGCGATTCCAATGAAGTCATAAGGACCGTAAATGCCTGGGCAAAGGCATGGTCGGATAAAGATGTTGCCGCATATCTTGCATTTTATGCGAACGATTTCCATCCTCCTCGCGGCATGTCCCGCTCAGCATGGGAGAAAAGCCGCCGGGAACGCGTCGGCAAACCAAAATCTATCGACGTCGAAATTGCCAGCCCCAAAGTCAATTTCAGCAGTGCCACGCAAGCCAGGGTAAACTTCAAGCAGACATATCATTCCGATGCGCTCAAGAAGAGTACAACGACCAAAACCCTGGAGATGGTTAAGACAGGGGAGAAATGGTTGATACAACAAGAACAGGTGGGACGATGAAGTCGACCATGAATCTGGCTTCTCCAAAGCGGAGCCTGTTAATTACAAGCACAATTGCTACGGCCGCGATGGCGGCACTCTGGCTCGCTGCAACCGGCGCCCTGGCAAGCGACAATTCGATCTTTCCGGAATTATCCGTGACCGGGCCAGAAACAATGCTTGCCAAAACCTTGCAGGAAATTGCGGACAGCCGCATGGATTCCGCTTTAACCGGAATCGAACAACTGCTTAAGACCAATCCCAATTTCCGGCTCGCGCATCTGATTAAAGGTGATCTGTTGCTGGCTCGCGCTCGTCCTATCAATAACATGGGCGATTCCGCCGGAGCCGCGCAACAGCATATTGCCGATCTGCGCGAGGAAGCACAGGCAAGGATGCGGCATCACCAGGAATCAGTTCCACGTAATATGACGCCAAAATATCTGCTGCGCATGCAGCCAGAACAGAAATATGCAATCATTGCCGATACGCGCAGATCCCGGCTTTATATGTACCGGAATGTCGGTGGCGAAGCCCGCTACTTTGCCGACTATTACATCAGCAGCGGCAAGAACGGATCGCAGAAACTGAAGGAGGGTGACAAGAAAACCCCTGTCGGGGTCTATTTCATCACAGCCAATCTGCCGCGTGAAAAACTCACGGATTTTTATGGCAGTGGCGCATTCCCTATCGATTATCCCAATGAATGGGATAAGCGGCATAAACGCAATGGTTTTGGCATCTGGCTGCACGGTACGCCCTCGAGCACCTACAGCCGGCCGCCCCGTGCCAGCGACGGCTGTGTGGTGCTGGCCAATCAGGATCTGGATGCCGTGGGTGCGACGCTGCAAGTCGGCATTACTCCCGTCATCATCAGTGACGAAATGGAATGGGTAAAGCCCGGCGACGCAGCCATCCTACGCGATAAGCTGACAAAGCATCTGGAACGGTGGCGGCATGATTGGGAAAGCGGGAACATCGACGCCTATCTCGCGCACTACGGACGTGATTTCTCCAATGGCAGCCAGAATCTGGCCGAATGGACAAAACACAAGCGCCAAGTGAAGGCTGCCAAAAGCTGGATCAAAGTAGGCATCAGCAATATTGGAATGTTTTTTTATCCGGGCAGAGACGATCTGGTGGTGATCAATTTCGACCAGGAGTATTCCAGCAACAACCTTTCCAACAAAATGAAAAAACGCCAATACTGGATGAAGGAAAACAAGAAGGGCCCATGGAAAATCATCTATGAAAGTGCGGCGTGATCGCCAGACTCATCAATTATTTCGTCTTCCCCTCTACAGGAAACCCCCATGCGCGTTATCAAGCTTCTCGCCGTCCTCTCATTTCTTTTCAGCGCCGCCACGTATGCAGCCAATCCACAGGTTGAAATAAAGACCAATTTCGGTAATATAGTGCTGGAGCTCTATCCGGATAAGGCACCGAAGACCGTGCAAAATTTCTTGAGCTACGTGAAAGACAACTACTATACCGGCACCGTGTTTCATCGCGTCATCCCGGGATTCATGATTCAGGGTGGGGGGTTCGATAAGACGCTCAAACAGAAGCCGGCAAGGCAGCCCATTGAGAACGAAGCGGCCAATGGCCTCAGGAATGAGATCGGGACCGTTGCCATGGCCCGCACATCGGACCCGCATTCGGCCTCGGCACAATTTTTTATTAACGTTGCCGATAACCCCTTTCTCAACCATACGGCCCGTACGCCACAGGGGTACGGCTACACCGTATTTGGAAGAGTCCTGAAAGGAATGGAAGTCGTCAACAGGATTGCCGGGGCGCCTACCGGCCCCGCGGGCCCCTTCCCAGCCGATGTGCCTAATGTAACCGTTGTTATCGAGGAAACCAGGCTCATCGCAACAGAACCTGCGCCTGCCGCCGGTACATTGGTAAAATAACCCGTAAAAGGAAAAAATATGATCAAACTGCACACCAACTTCGGCGATATCACACTTGAACTCGACAACGAGAAGGCCCCGTTAACCGTTAAGAATTTTACTGACTATGCGAGCAGCGGCTATTATGACAACACGGTGTTTCACCGCGTGATTGACGGTTTTATGATCCAGGGGGGCGGATTTGAGCCGGGCATGAACCAGAAAAAGGCTCGTGCTCCCATCCAGAATGAGGCCGCCAACGGCCTCAAGAATGATAAGTATACCGTGGCGATGGCACGCACATCCGACGTGCATTCCGCCTCTGCACAGTTCTTTATCAATGTCGCCGACAATAATTTTCTCAATTACACCGCACCCACCTCGCAGGGTTTCGGTTACTGCGTGTTTGGCAAGGTGGTGGAAGGAAAGGAAGTGGTAGACCAGATCAGGAAAGTAAAAACAGGCGATCGAAGCGGGCACCAGAATGTACCCCTGGAAGATGTGGTACTTGAGAAAGCGGAAGTCGTTTAACGTGGTAGACCCGCCGGAGGCCCTGAGGCAAAAATATTGTGCCGCAGAAGCGGTATTGGCCGGAACAGCATATCATTCGAACAACAAATCTCCTTATGAGGAAATCATGTCCACCTTGCGGCTTCTTACTGCCATATCCACCGGTATCGCGTTAATCATCACACTCAACGGATGCGCAACCACCACCAAGGCTGGAGCGGTTGGCGCAGACCGCTCTCAATTCATGCTTATCTCTTCGGAGCAACTGGAGAAAACGGCCGCAGCCGGTTATACCAAGCTGAAGACGGATGCGACGGAAAAAGGTGCGCTGAACAAGGATGAAAAATTGCTGCAGCGGGTACAAGCGATAGCCCGCCGGATTGAACCGCAAACCGGCATTTTCCGTCGCGACGCACCCGGCTGGAAGTGGGAAGTCAATATCATCGACAGCGATCAGCTCAATGCGTTCTGCATGCCCGGTGGCAAGATCATGTTTTATTCCGGGCTGATCAATCGGCTGCAGTTGACTGATGAAGAAATCGCAGTAGTAATGGGACACGAAATCGCCCATGCCTTGCGAGAACACTCGCGTGAACAGGTATCGCAGGCGATCGCCGCGCAGGCTGCAATGGGTGTCGGGTCCGCGGCGCTTGGCCTCAGCCAGAATACGACCCAACTTGCCGGCGTTGTTTACGATGCCCTGATCGCAACCAATTTCAGCCGCACCGACGAGGCCGAGGCCGACCGTATCGGCCTGGAACTGTCCGCCCGTGCGGGCTATAATCCACGTGCCGGAATTACCTTGTGGCAAAAGATGATGAACGCCAATAGTGGCGGAACGCCACTCGAATTCCTGAGCAGCCATCCGGCAGATTCAACCCGCATCCAGCAGATTGAATCGCTGTTGCCAATCGTTACGCCACTTTACGAAGCCGCACGCCGCCGGGGTTGAATCACTACCTGGCGATAACGGACTTGTGGGTTTTGAAGAACAATGGTTATTTTGTTGGTCGGAAATGACGGAATATGGGCCAGTCAGACGCTTCCACGGTCGATCCTAGATCCGGCAGTGTCAGTATTACGCCGTGAGCCCCCTAGCCAAATCTGCCTCGATATCTTTCACGGCTTCGAGCCCCACCGCGATGCGTAGCAGGCCGTCGGTGATGCCTGCCAGATCGCGGCTTTCCTGACTGACACGGGCGTGGGTGGTGGTGGCAGGATGCGTGAGGGTGCTCTTGGTATCGCCCAGATTGGCGGTGATCGAAATCATGCGAACGGAATCCACGACCCGCCATGCCGCTTCCTTTCCATTCTTCAACTCGAATGAAACAATGCCGCCGCCGGTTTTTTGCTGGCGCCTGGCAAGCTCGTATTGTGGATGCGACGGCAAGCCGGGATAATGAACGCGTGACACGTTTGGCTGCGCTTCGAGCCAGCGGGCAATTTGCAATGCATTCGCAGAGTGGGTCTCCATGCGGATTTTCAATGTTTCCATTCCTTTCAGAATGACCCAGGCGTTGAATGGGCTCAGGCTCGGCCCGGCGGTGCGCAGGAAACCGAATACCCCTTGCTCCATTACCAGGTCTCGCTTTCCGAGCACTGCACCGCCCAACACTCTGCCCTGGCCCTCAAGGTACTTGGTGGCCGAGTGAATCACAAGGTCGGCACCCAGATCCAACGGCCGTTGCAGCACCGGCGAACAAAAGCAGTTATCGACCGCAAGCCATGCGCCGGCCTTTTTTGCGATGGCAGCAAGCGCGGCAATATCGGAAATTTCCGTCAGTGGATTTGACGGCGTTTCGACGAACAACAGCTTTGTGGCGGGTTTTACCGCCGCCTCCCATGCCGCAATCTCGGTGGCAGAAACAAACGTTGTCTCGATATTGAATCGCTTGAGGATATTATTGAACAGGTTCACGGTGGCGCCGAACAGACTGCGCGACGCAACAACGTGATCGCCGGCAGAAAGCAGCCCCATTACGCAGGCAAGGATCGCCGACATCCCGGACGAGGTAGCCACGCAGGCGTCCGCTCCTTCCAGCGCGGCTAGCCGCTCTTCAAAAGCCGTCACGGTGGGATTGGTAAAGCGCGAATAGATATTTCCCGGCTCCGCGCCGGAAAAGCGTGCTGCAGCCTGGGCAGCATTGTCAAATACAAAACTTGAAGTCAGATATAAAGCCTCCGAGTGTTCATTGAATTGACTGCGATGAACGCCCGTATGTAACGCCAGTGTTTCCGGTTCAAAATCGTCAGACATGCGAAATCCCCTTCAAATAAAAAAACCCGTCCAGCATTTGCCAAAACGGGTTTCCCGCTTTAGCCGAATTTATAACGCGCCCGCAAGCTGAATATCAAATCGGCGCACAGCATTAAATTACGCTTGGTAACTATTTTTGTCAAATCTCCATTAAACCAGATCCGCCCTGTAGCGAACTCCGCGAAAAGTCAAAATCGAGGGATGCAAAGAGTCATTAGAAACCATGCCGCGCCCGAAATGCATTGAAAATGGGATCTCAATATGGCCTCAGGTTAATCCGTTACGGCGAGGTTCAAGTCCAGTTGCGTGCTGGATCCGACTTGCGACAATGCCGCGCCCCCATTGCGTTGTGCCTCTAAAACAGCCAGATATTCCGCTGTGACATCACCGGTAATGTAATGACCATCGAAACAGGAAGTTTCATAATGCGTAATTGATGGATTGACTCTGCATACGTCCTTTATGAGGGAATCGAGTTCCTGGTAAACCAGATAGTCGGCACCGATTTCCCGGCATATTTCGTCGTCGTCCCGGCCGGTAGCAATGAGCTCCTGGCGTGTCGGCATATCAATCCCGTAGACATTGGGAAACCTTACCGGCGGTGCGGCGGAAGCAAAATAGACCTTATGGGCACCGGCCTCCTGCGCCATTTGCACAATTTCACGACTGGTGGTGCCACGCACGATCGAGTCGTCCACCAGCAGTACATTTTTTCCACGAAATTCCACGCTCATGGCATTGAGCTTCTGGCGAACCGATTTACGCCGCTGCTGCTGTCCCGGCATGATGAAAGTTCGGCCAATATACCGATTCTTGACAAAGCCCTCGCGAAAACTCAATTCCAAGCGATTTGCAAGCTGCAAGGCACTGGGGCGGCTTGAATCAGGAATTGGAATCACCACGTCGATATCCAAATGCCGCATGGTCGTGGTAATTTTGTCGGCCAGGCTCTCGCCCATGTTAAGCCGCGTTTCGTATACCGAAATACCGTCCATTACCGAATCGGGGCGTGCCATATAGACATACTCGAAGATACACGGGTTTTGTGTGGGATTGGCAGCGCATTGCTTGCTGTAGAAATTACCATCCTCGTCGATAAAAATTGCCTCTCCCGGCGCGACGTCGCGCACCAGCTTAAATCCCAAAGTATCGAGCGCCACGCTCTCGGACGCCACCAGGTATTCCATTCCCTGCTCGGTATCGGCGCAACCGAACACCAATGGGCGAATGCCGTAAGGATCGCGAAAAGCCACCAGGCCATACCCCGCGATCATCGCGACGACCGCATAGGCGCCTTGACAACGCCGATGCACCCTCGACACCGCGGCAAAAATGGCGGCCGGATCGAGCTGGTAGTTTTTTGTGTTTCTCTGCAATTCGTGAGCCAGCACGTTCAGGAGCACTTCCGAATCCGAATTCGTATTGACATGGCGCAGATCTTCGCGGAACAATTCCTGATTGAGTTGGGCCGCATTCGTGAGATTGCCGTTGTGCGCGAGCACGATGCCGAATGGCGAGTTGACATAAAATGGCTGCGCCTCAGCCGATGATTCGGAGGAACCGGCGGTAGGATATCTTACGTGGCCAAGGCCCATATTGCCAGCCAGAGCACGCATGTTTCGGGTGCGAAACACATCCCGCACCAGACCGCTGCCCTTGTGCATGTGAAAAGCATTGTCCTGGATTGTAACGATGCCGGCTGCATCCTGCCCCCGATGTTGGAGCACCAATAACCCGTCGTATAACAACTGGTTGGCGGGAGTTTGCGCAACTAGACCCAGAATTCCACACATGATTGCACTCCGCAAAGTTGGCTTGAATTAACGCTGTATAAAAAGATGTCAAAAATTTCTTTTACGCTGACAAGCATCGCCGGGGATTGCGCCCCGAAAATTGCGCACTCCACCTTGTCCAGACAACCGGATTCAGGATGAATTCTGCACAATTACCGTTTATTGTTCGCAATTCAATTTCCATAATTAATGCGCCGGGATAAATCCTGCGGCAGCCACGGCGTTATCATCATCGCCGCTGTTTCCAGCGGCTTGCTCAGCAAGGCCTTCCGCCAGAATGGCTCTTGCGGCAGTTCAGTCAACCCCGCCGCCAATACCATCAATAGCACCAGCATCAGTCCGCGTATCAAACCAAACAACGAGCCAAAAAACCTGTCGGCAAATCCCAATCCCACACTCTTTACCACAGCTGATGTCAGCATGGCAACCAGGCCCATTGCCAGCAACGCCGATAGAAACAACGCCGCAAATGCCAGCAGCATTCGCAGCCATTCGCCGCTGATCATGGATGGCAGCATGGGCGCAAACCCGGCTGCGAATGAATTCGCCACCATGAATGCGATTATCCAACCCGCCAGCGATAATAATTCGCGCACTACACCACGTACCACACTCAGCAAAATCGATAGAACAAGTATTGCAAGAACGGAATAATCAAAGATAGTCATTCGTAGCAGAGACATGGTTACAGAAGCGCAATCCACCTATATCGCATGCTGGCATCATAGCGCTATTTATCCGCCACTACGCCATCAAATCCCAGTTTCTTCAATTTCTCGCGCTCGCCCTCCGCTTCCTCGCGGGTACGGAAAGGACCGACGCGCACACGCGTTATTTCGCCTTTCTCTGCCTTGAGCGTTTCCGTATATACTTTCCCGGTACCCTTGGATATCAGACTTTGCTGTTGTTGCCTTGCCTTGGCTGGATCAGAAAAAGCGCCCAGCTGCACTACAAACATGTCAGTGACCGCAGCCGCCTTGGCGCCCCGTGTCTCACTCGTGGAATCAGGACTTTTTCCAGCAACGGGCTTCTCTGCTGATTCGGCCTTGAATTGGGAAGACTTTGCTGGCGGCTTGGCTCCTTCCACCTGCCCTTCCTGCTGTACTCCGGTTGCGGGTTCCGAGGGAATAGTGGGGTCCGATGGCTCTATGCGGGGCGCAATCCCGGAAGTGAATTCGTCCGCCGAATTTTCCGGGGGAATGCGGATGTCGATCTCTTGACTCCGCTGCTCCGGCTTGCTATCC
>JBOIFK010000292.1:0-6022 GCA_050741585.1 Nitrosospira sp. | reverse complement strand
AGGGGAGATAAGGCAAATCCAGTCCGGACCCGATGCCACTGATGAGGATATTGAGATCGCCCTGTTGCGGCAGTTGCCCGAGGCTTCCCGCACGCACTCCCGTACCCGCCGTTGCGAGCAAAGCGTCATAAAGTGGAGCAATTACCGTGTAGGAATGGCGCAGGGACATGAGGGAATCTTACTTCAGGCCTCGTCCGCCCTTCTTTCGTTCCGGCTTATTCGATTTATCCGGCTTATTTGGCTTAACTGGTTTGTCCGCCAGCTCCAAACCAGGTGGTATGCTTCGCTGCGCTCGATAAGCCCAAACCAGCATACAGGCGCCTGCCACAATCATCGGCAGCGACAGCCATTGCCCCATGCTGATACCCAGCGTCAGCACACCCAGAAAGCCATTATCCGGTTCACGGTAAAACTCCGCAAACGAACGGAACACGCCATAGCCGATAAGGAACATGCCGGAGACTGCGGCCACCGGCCGCGGCTTGGCGGAATAAATCCACATCAATGCAAAGAATGCCAGTCCCTCCAGCGCAAACTCATAGAGTTGGGAAGGATGGCGCGGGAGATCATCCACGTGCGGAAAAATCATGCCCCAGCGCACGTCGGTGGGGCGCCCCCACAACTCCGCATTGATGAAATTACCGAGACGGCCCGCCCCCAGCCCCAACGGCACCAACGGCGCGATAAAATCGGTGACGGCCAGCCACCGCAGTTTATATTTTCGGGCCAACAGCGCCATCGCGGTTATCACGCCGAGAAAACCGCCATGAAACGACATTCCACCCTGCCACACGGCGAAGATTTCCAGCGGATGCGCCAGGAAGTAGCCGGGCTGATAAAATATCACATACCCTAGGCGGCCTCCCAGTATGACTCCCAGGACACCGAAAAACAGCATATCGTCGAGCATGCTGTTGGTGAATACTCCCTCAGGGTGGCGCTTGATGCGATAGCGGCCCAGCAGGATGAAAAGCGCAAACCCCAGGAGATACATGAGCCCGTACCATCGGACGGCAAGAGGCCCAAGATAAATGGCGACCGGGTCAAACTGCGGGTGAACGAGCATAGGATTCGGCTTTTTGCGGTAAAATAATTGATTATACGGCAAGGGCCGTCCGTTGCAGGCAGCGGCATGCGGCAGAAAAATCAAAACGGGACAAGTTATCTGTTGAGCTTGTTTTTCTTTCCCGGTCGATACCACGATTCAAATAAGGGCACTTCTTCCGTATGCCCCCAGGGAGCTTTTCCAAGATTTCTCAATGTTCTTAAGGAGTCAACATGCCAGATAACCCCCGCAGCCGGGCAATCACCCAAGGTGCTCAGCGTACCCCTAACCGTGCCATGCTGCGAGCAGTGGGTTTCAGCGACAACGATTTCGATAAACCCATCGTCGGCGTAGCCAACGGCTTTTCCACCATCACGCCATGCAACAAGGGATTGAACGAACTGGCTATCAATGCCGAGAATGCTTTGAAGGGAGCAGGGGCAATGCCACAGATGTTCGGCACCATTACCGTGTCGGATGGCATCTCCATGGGTACCGAAGGCATGAAGTACTCGCTGGTATCCCGTGAAGTCATTGCGGACTCGATTGAAACCGCGGTGCAAGGGGAAAGTATGGATGGGGTCATTGCGATTGGCGGCTGTGACAAGAACATGCCGGGCGCGATGATCGCGATGGCACGAATGAACGTCCCGGCCATCTTCGTTTACGGCGGCACGATCAAGCCCGGCCGCTACAAGGGAAGGGATTTGACGATTGTCAGTGCCTTCGAAGCTGTTGGGCAATATACCTCGCACAAGATAGACGAAATAGAATTGCTCGAGGTAGAGCGCCGTGCCTGTCCGGGCGCCGGTTCCTGCGGAGGCATGTTTACCGCCAATACCATGTCCTCGGCATTCGAAGCGATGGGAATGAGCCTGCCATACTCCTCGACCATGGCGGCGGAGGATGAGGAAAAACATGCGAGCGCGGCCCGCTCGGCGGAAGTTCTCGTTGACGCAATCAGGGCACAAATCCGGCCGCGTGACATCATCACCAGAAAATCCATCGAGAATGCGATTGCCGTGATCATGGCAGTCGGTGGTTCGACCAATGCCGTCCTACATTTCCTCGCCATTGCCCATGCGGCGGAAGTAGAACTCGCCATCGACGATTTTGAACGCATGCGTGGCAAAGTACCGGTGCTGTGCGACCTGAAGCCTTCCGGCCGGTATGTTGCAACCGATCTGCACAAGGCGGGCGGCATTCCCCAGGTAATGAAAATGCTGCTCGAACATGGCCTACTGCATGGCGATTGCCTGACCATAAGTGGCCAGACGGTAGCTGAAATATTGCGGGACATTCCCGAAACGCCGCGCAGGGATCAGGATGTCATCCGGCAATGGGAAAATCCCATGTATGTGCAGGGACATCTCGCCATACTCAAAGGCAATCTTTCCATTGAGGGCTGCGTTGCCAAAATTACCGGCGTCAAAACGCCGAAGATCACCGGTCCGGCACGAGTGTTCGAGTCGGAAGAAACTTGCATGGCAGCAATACTTGCACGTCAAATCCAGCCTGGCAACGTGGTCGTAATTCGGTATGAAGGCCCCAAGGGAGGTCCGGGCATGCGCGAGATGCTCTCGCCCACCTCCGCCCTCATCGGAGAAGGACTTGGAGATTCGGTAGGGCTCATTACGGATGGACGTTTCTCGGGCGGCACCTACGGAATGGTGGTCGGCCACGTCGCCCCCGAAGCTTTTGTGGGCGGCACGATCGCGCTGGTGCATGAAGGAGATTCCATCACCATCGACGCCGAACAACGTCTGCTGCAACTCAACGTTCCGGAGAGCGAGCTTGCGCGGCGCCGTGCCGAATGGCAGCCACCGCAGCCCCGCTACTTGCGTGGAGTACTGGCGAAATATGCGAAATCGGTATCCACCGCCAGCCGTGGAGCAATAACGGATTAATCACTGGTCCCGCCACTATTAAACCATGCCCAACCACCTCCTCAGCGAAACCAGCCCTTATCTTCTCCAGCATGCGGAAAATCCCGTGAACTGGTATCCCTGGGGAGAAGAAGCACTGACGCTGGCTCGCGCGCAGAACAAACCGATTCTGCTTTCCATCGGCTACTCGGCTTGTCACTGGTGCCATGTCATGGCGCATGAATCTTTTGAAGACGTGGAAATTGCTGCAGCGATGAATCAGCACTTTGTCAACGTCAAGGTGGATCGCGAAGAGCGCCCTGATCTCGATCAGATTTACCAGACTGCCCTTTACATGTTAACCCAGCGTCACGGTGGCTGGCCGTTGACTCTGTTTCTGACGCCTGATCAGAAGCCGTTCTTTGGTGGCACGTACTTTCCTAAAACCTCGCGCCACGGTTTACCGGGCTTCCTGGACTTGTTGCCACATGTCGCCGGAGCTTATCATGCTCGCGGTGCAGAAATCGAACGGCAGGGTGCTTCGCTGCTGCGATCATTTGCCAACACGCTGCCGCCAGCGAGCCCGGTAGCACCGGCATTCTCGGAACAACTACTCGACCAGGCGCTGACGGAGTTAAAGGACCGGTTCGATTCCATAAACGGTGGTTTTGGCGATGCGCCAAAATTCCTTCATCCTACGGAACTGGAATTCTGCTTGCGCCGCTACTTTGCCACCGCGAATGCGGAGGCGTTGAAAATGGCAACGCACACGCTGCAGAAGATGGCGGAGGGCGGCATCTACGACCAACTCGGCGGTGGCTTCTGCCGCTACAGCACGGATCAGCACTGGAGCATTCCGCATTTCGAAAAAATGCTTTATGACAACGGCCCACTGCTGCGGCTCTATGCCGACGCATGGCTTGCCACCGGCAACCCCCTGTTCAAGCGGATTGTGGAGAGGACTATCGAATGGGTGCTGCGGGAAATGCAGTCGCAAGAAAGTGGAATAGAGAAGGAAAATAAACAGGGCACGAAAGTCGCGTGGGGCGGTTACTACTCGTCATTGGACGCCGATTCCGAAAACGAGGAAGGCAAGTTCTATGTATGGGATCGCCGCCAGGTCGCGCAAATCCTGTCGCCGGAAGAATATGCCGTTGTTGTGTCCTACTACGGCCTCTCGCGTAGCCCAAACTTTGAAAACAGGCACTGGAACCTGGAAATTGCCCAGCCGCTTGCAGAAGTTGCCGTTGCTGTCGGCATCCGTGACGAAGAAGCGCAACAGAAACTTGCGTCGGCGCGCCAAAAACTTTTCATTGAGCGTGAATCACGCGTGCATCCCGGTCGTGACGAGAAAATCCTTACCAGCTGGAACGGGCTGATGATCAAAGGAATGGCGCGTGCGGGGCGTGTCTTCGGACGCAGCGAATGGGTACAATCGGCTGCCCTTGCGGGGGATTTCATTCATTCCACGCTATGGAAAAGTAACCGCCTGCTGGCGACCCATAAGGATGGCAAATCGCATCTCAACGCCTATCTCGACGATTATGCATTCCTGCTGGATGGCTTGCTGGAACTCATGCAGGCCGAATTCCGTCAGACTGACCTGGATTTTGCCATTGCGCTGGCCGACGTGCTGCTGGAGCAATTTGAAGACAAGCAGGCGGGAGGTTTTTTCTTCACCAGCCACGATCACGAGAAACTGATTTATCGTCCCAAATCAGGTCATGACAATGTCACGGCTTCAGGCAACGGCGTGGCGGCGTATGCTCTACAGCGTCTGGGGCATCTGATCGGGGAATTCCGCTACCTGGAAGCAGCAGAGCGCGCCTTGGCGTTGTTCTATCCCACTGTGTCTCGTCATGCCAGTTCTTACTGCAGCTTCCTGATAGCATTGGAGCAATCGCTGGCTCCGCCACAAATTGTCATTCTTCGCGGTCAGGTGCATGCTCTGACGGAATGGAAAACAGCATTACAGTGCGTCTCCCCTTGTACGCTTGTGTTTGCCTTGCCCTCGGAACTTGTTGGGCTGCCGTCGAGTCTGAATAAACCAGCAGCAATGGATAATGCTGTCAACGCCTGGGTTTGCCAGGGCGTTAAATGCTTACCGGAGATCTCTGACCTGCGGGAATTGCTGCGCGTCTGCGAAATTCAAGGTAAGATAGAGTCCCCTTTCTAACTAAATTAACGGATAAAGGAGCAAGCATGAAAGCTGTCTGGATGGGAATGGTTGCAGCATCAGCCCTGCTGATGGTCGGTACCGCACAAGCGAACCCGGACCTTGCGAAAAGTAGCGGTTGCATGAATTGTCACACCGTGGACAAGAAACTCGTTGGACCTGCATTCAAGGATGTTGCAGCCAAATACAAGGATGATGCAGAGGCCGAAGCCAAGCTGGCAGAGAAAGTGAAGAAAGGAAGCCAAGGCGTGTGGGGGCCGGTGCCGATGCCACCGAATTCAAACGTCAGTGACGCCAATATCAAAACCCTGGTGCAGTGGGTTTTATCGCTCAAGTAAACAGGGATTGACCCATCGAAAAAGCCGGCGCGTTGATACGCCGGCTTTTTTATTTCCGAGCTTCGGAACAATAATGATGAAGAATAATACATCATGTCCTTCGCATTTATGCTTTATCAATAATAGATTATCGTTGTGCTCTTATTCACGAAATAGATCATGGATTGGTTTGCAACCACTCTGGTAAGCGCATTTTTGCTTCCTCCATTAAACCTCATCCTGCTGGGTGTGGCAGGGGTTCTGCTTCTCAAGCTTCGCCCGTTGGCTGGCAAGGTTTTGGTGATAGCCACGCTGGTTCTCCTTTATCTGCTGTCCACTCCATTTATTGCTGAAACCGCCCTGCAAAAACTGGAAACGCGGCCTCCGCCCAGTTTCGCCAATAACGGGTTACAAGCCATCGTTGTGCTGGGCAGCAGCACATATTTTAATGCCCCGGAATATAATGGCCATACCGTGAGCCGATACGGCCTGGAGCGCATTCGTTATGCCGCGCGGCTACACCGGCTCACAGGTAAACCGATACTGGCGGCGGGAGGAGGTCCCTTCGGCAGCAGCACTTCTGAAGCGGCACAAATGAAGAGAGTATTGGAAAAAGAGT
>JBOIFK010000291.1:0-3792 GCA_050741585.1 Nitrosospira sp. | reverse complement strand
AATCAGGGTGGAGTCGAAATCAAATAACGGGGCGTCAGATCGCCTGGCTATGAAGTCCGCCATGGACGAATTGTAAGAGCATGACGTGGTTGTGATGGCCGCAGCCGACAAGCTTAGCTTATATAAGATGATCGCTAAACGCCAGTAGATTTAATCGTTGGCAAAACTATAAGCTCCTGAAAACCGGAGATGATGTTTCCGGTTCGCCGAAAAGACCTCGCATGTCAAATCGTCCGTCCAGGCCTCCTTCGAAATATGACCATTTGACACATATCGGTCGCTGGACATTGCACGATAAGCAGCCAGCGCTCATTGTCTCATCACGGCGAAATCGTTCTGTCACAAAATGCCATGACTTCAGCAAGGGCCGCAGCATAGATTCGATCGATAAATATCGATGGTTTCCAGCCCTCCAGGTCGTATTGCCATCGGGAAAGCAGGAAATAGAGTAGCCACCAGGCAGTGGAATCGCGGGTGGACTGACTGTTGTCACCATAGGTTTCCAGGAATACATCAAGAATAAACGCCACCTCGTGATCGCCTGCGATCGCCGGCATGCTACGCCGGTTGAGAAGCACATTGGCAATAAATTGAGCGACATCCATAAGCCCGGGGTTCTTGAAGCGCAAACCGACATCGATGCCATAAATGCCCTTCGATGCACATATCAGGTTCGACGGCTTGAAATCCCCATGCAGCAATACGTGTTTTACCGGCAGGCTATTCATCCTGGTCAGGGTTCGTCGCAGACGCGCCAGCACTTGCGCTGCCCTCGTGTTTCGGCCCGCTAACGATCCACAATCCGACTCAAGCTGCCGCAGGAGTGTTTCGCAATCATTTCCAGCCTTGTCATAAATGGGAAGCGCTGCGTGCAATCCCCGCAACCAGGCAGCGGAAAAATGTAAACACTCCTCGAAATTCTTTCTATCTCTTGCGTGCCGCATCCTCTCATCCATGGACTCTCCCTGAAGATACTCCATGGAGAGTGCATAGGTTGTGGCGGCAAAATGGTAGACCCGGGGTAGCAGAAAGGGGGGTTCGCTCCGCAGGCCTCCATCCATATGGCGCAGCACTTCGTACTCCCGCTGCGCTATGGATGTATTGCCGTTACCGGGCTGACGATATTTCTTGAGAAACTGTTCCGCGCCACACTGGCGGCAGGCTGCGACAGCGATGTATGAATTACTGCGCCAACCACAAAATGACGTATGCCAGCCTTCGCAACCACCACACGCGTAACATGCCAAATCCCAGAACGAATAATTCTCGTAGATCCAGCGCAGTGCAACTGTCCTCATTTAATCAGCGAATTTTCTCGGCCACAATATAGATGGCCTCGCTAATCAGCGCATTGATACGCCTCCGCTTAACTTCGGCGAACCCCGATTCGGCCAGCAGTCTCTCGATTTCGCGGTCGGTGATGGGGTAACCCGCCGATTTCTGATGGCCCAGCAGTGTCTTGATCCCGCGCCTGAAGCGTTGATAAGGAGAACTCAGGGAATGGTTGATCACAATTCTTTTTTGCGTAACCGACGCCACGCCACGCAAAAATTTGATCTGCGTTTCAAGGGGAAAATGCATCAGTACGCGGGCACATAATGCGGCTTCAAACTGCCTTTCACTTCCAGTCAGCTTGAATGCGTCCATCACCTCGGTGGTAAAGTGGCCACCATAGCCAGCAAGCCGCTCTTTCGCTACGTCAAGCATCTCTGCCGAAATATCAGCACCATGCACCCTCAATCCGGATTCAAGAAGTGCATCGGCCAGGCGACCTGTGCCACAGGGTATGTCCAGGATAACGGTATCACGCGGTAGATCCTGAAAGCACTCCTGGATGATGCGTCTCTCCTGATTATTGAACACCCGGCCCGCGACGCTCGAAAAGCGTACCCGGTCATAGTCTTTTGCCACAGCAGCATTCTTGTAATGCTGGGTGGCATCCCATTTAGGATCATTCGATCTATTCGCCATTCAAATTCCTTTCGTGAGTATTCTGCTGAAGGAGATCGCTGATTCCCAACGAGGATGACCGAGAAGAATACCGAAGCAGTACTGCAATGGCTTTTACACCGGCCGGTCGGGTTTGGTCAACTTTATTTCGCGGCGAAGCGACCCCCACTGCCGAAATCCATAATGGATTTTCTGGCAACTGCGGAAGTATGCACCGAATATTGCAAGATTGGCTCAACGCTTTACCGTACGCTCATACTGCGGCAGCGCTCCTGGTCAGGGTATTGTGTATTAACCCAGATAATCCATTAGACGGCTCTCTGAGCCTACGCGAGTGCTGGCGGTCAGCTTGCGGCCATTTTCGCCGCTTGCCCGGCGTCCATAGACCAGGCTATGGACTTCTCCCAACCGACAAAATAGTCTCGCAACCTGACCGCCATCATCTCGCGTCCTAATGGATTATCTGGGTTGAATGACGCGAAAATCTGATGAAACTCAGCTTTCTACCTGGTATTAGGGAAATTCGCATGATTGCTGCACGCCCGCCCGAAAATAGGCTATCCAGGCAAGCGCGGGAAAGTGCCAGTAGTTATAGATAGAATGTTATGGGGGATTATCGGAAGTTTTTTGGCGGCAATTTCGATAGAGTTCCCGAGTATGATAAGCCGGCTTCGTCAAATAGCAATCGCTGGAGACTGATGAGCATGCCGGAGATCTTTATTGAACCGTCTGCGGGCAATCCATCCAATAAGACCCAGTCCTGCAAGCATAAGTGCGTATGTCTCCGGCTCTGGAACAACTGTTGTTGGCTTGTACAACCACACACTCGCGTCCCAGGCTCCTCCATCCGCACTGGCAAGCTCGTCCAGGGCGACGAAGGCGCCTAGTGATTCATCATAATGCCACTTGCCGAGAACGCCAGTGATAAAGTCGCCGTGAGGGTGGTCCAAGGTTGCGCTTTCAATTTCATTGACTGTCCAGGTCGTGTTGGAGCCGATATTGCCGGCTTCGTCAGTGATAACGCTTGCGGACCAGACTGTCCCACCACCATCTTGGCCATCCCACAAGAGGAGCTGGTGATTGACTTTATCATAATCAATGCCATAGTTACCCGTCATTACGAATTCGCTACCGTCCTCCTTAACCAGATTGATTCCGATATCGGGATTGCTATGTGGATCGGCGGCATTCGCCTTATCCAGATCCCATATCGTCAAATCGGATGTATAAGATCCCCGGACAAGAGCTGTTTTAATGTAAAAATCATGGTCTGTATCGATCGTTCCCGTGCTTTTGGACCCGATCGTGTGAGTCGACACGCCAATTTGCTCCCACTTATCTTGACCGCCGTTTCTCACATCGCCGAGGGTATAGCGATAAAGTGACGGAAATCCTGAGGCATTCCGGTCCGCAGTTAGGTAAACCACATCCTGATTATTCTCGGTAGCGTAGGCGGTCGTACCGTTTATGTAGCTCGAAGGTTCGGAGCCGGTCCAATGATCGTGCCGATCAATCCACATGTTGCCATTTTGGGCTGCATTATCGGGATTCCAGCCAGAATCTCCGCTACCCCCGACCTTGCCCGGGTCCGCCTTGGCGGGATCCCACAAATAAGGCCCGGCACGCCTTAAAGTGGTGCCGTCCATGGTCTGAAAATTGCTGCCGGTTCTAATGGCTGCCCCACCAAATGTCAGGAACATGTCATTGACAGGGAGGTAAATGTTGTTGTCGTAGGTATGCGCGGATTGTGGTGCAGTGCCGCCGATGACCATTCCGTCGACATCTGTCTTGCTCGGCAGGGAGCCGCGTCCCCAGTTGCCCGTAGCGCCGTCCCACACGTAC
>JBOIFK010000290.1:0-9169 GCA_050741585.1 Nitrosospira sp. | reverse complement strand
TCCTTGACGTCGAAGATGTAGCACCATTGCTCTCCGGGACAAATCGCATCACTGCGGTTTGGCCCGTTATATTCCTGCACGCCAAAAGGCCATGCACCATCCGAGTCGATACCGTAATGCAGACCGTGCACGTGAAAGCTGTGAGGTGCGTTGTCGCCGTTCAGCACATGGACATAAAGCCTCTCATCCGGCTGCGTGTAAATGACGGTTCCGGGGATTCGCCGTTCGATGCGGGGCTCGTTGACGTCCGCTGCAATGAGCGGAGCGTTGTTCAGTACGGTGAAGGCGGCATCAAGGTACTCGCGGTAGACCAGGGCATCCAGCGAGCGCCGGTCGACTTCCGATTGAGGAATGGTCGCATCCGCATGTTCCATGTTTCTCATGCAGTCAAGACGGTGCTTATGGTGCTCGGCATCGTCGGGAGCGACAGGACTGTAGTTGGGTATTGTTTCGATTTTCAGGTAGATATGTCTGACATGCATGATCTTGTCTCCTCTTCACCTAAGGACATTCCACACGGTAGCCTTAAGATAGAGATAGCAAAGATTCGGTGAAAAGCAAGAAGCGATGGATATTTGTTTAGATAGAAACGGCTGTTTGTTATCGCAGGCAAACGAGGCCCAGGCATGAAAAATACAAATACTTGTCTTTTCTGTTTCATGAACTATAAATAACAGCAATGGGGGAAAGGAATGGCACGTGATGCAGTCTGCCTCATCGTAAAAATCACGGAGAATCAGTGATGAAGAAAATCCTGGAAGTCACCGAAGTCAAGCTTGCTGTTCTGGAAAGTCTTCCACCCCAACTGCGGATTTCCGCATCGGGTACCCTGCCGACGGGAGGCTGGTCCACTCCCCGGTTGGTACCTTACATCTATATTCAGCCGCCTCCGGATGGGATTTTTGATTTCGATTTCGTTGCCGATCCTCCCGACGGCATTGCGACACAGGTCATTTCTCCCATTGATGCGGTTTACGTATGGAAGGATTTTCCCGAAAGGCTCAGAGGGGTGCGGATACATGCTTCGCAAAATTCAAAAACAGTTTTGCTGGAAACGGGCGAACCTGATACCGGCCAACCTGGCCGGCAACCCAATCGGTTTACCCTGCGGAGTTGTGACGATACGACACGCATCGTGTTTTTCCCCCAGGTTTTCATGCCATTGGGCGCAAGCGAATCGCCAGCGGATTCCCAGCTCGAATATGACGGCGCGGAAGGCCACCTGGTTTTCCGCGGAGAAGATATCAGCCAGGAACAATCCATTCTGGGATCGGTCGTTTCGGTGATTCTGCAACCGAATGCAGATGCGGGCGGCCTGGATTTTGCGCTGATTCTGCCGCCGGTAAGCCTGGGGGACGAGACGCGGCAGGAGTTTGAAACGGTGGGAATCAAGATCCGGAGCAGGGGGCGCGTGATCAATCCTGCCGGCGCGGAACTGACTTATGAAGTATCGAGATTGAAGGGCGTTGCCGAGGATATCCCTATCCTCTGAGCTGATTAAATAAAGGCGCGATCCACTCTCCTTTCTATATTTGTTATGGAGGAATTATCATGGAAAAAAAGGATGCCCCCAATGCGGGGGCCAAGGAGCCGATCAAAAACCCGGATACCTCCGTGCTTGAACGCTATTCGCCGACGGGGGGCGCACAATCTCATCCGGACTGGATAAAAAAGAAATTTCCGGCATACATCGCATCTCACGGTACGCATGAGGCGACGAGCGTGCGGCAGCTCAAGCATAAGGGGCACGATGTCAAAATCATCACGACTTACCGCATCGAGGTGGACGGAAAACCAGCCGGCATGCATCTTTCCGTTGATGCGGACGGGCAGGTCTACACGCATGCCACGCCCTTCGTGACATACGCTTCGGCAGTGGACCTGATGAAAGAGGTGATGGATGCATACCCGGATGCGTTCTCCGGTTCCGAGGCGCCTGCAGGTCACGATAACGGCCATGATCATCACGAACACGGAGGAGGTCACTCATCGTGATCCGCCGAAATTTTCTTGCCGATGCTGCCGCTGCCCGGATGTACATCGATGGGGTAAAAAGACTTAAAGACCCGGCGCAGTTCCCGTGGCCGGGCCGGAACGGCTTGTCAATGTATGACATGTTCGTCTTCTGGCACCACCAGTCGATGATGATGATGACCCCGCCGGATCAAGACGATCGCAATGCGGCGCATTCCGGTCCGGCATTTCTGCCCTGGCACCGGTATTTCCTGATTACCCTGGAAGGATTCCTGCGGCAGGCGGTCAATGATACGAACTTCAGAATCCCATACTGGGATTGGACCGCCGATGCGGAATTGGCTGAACCCGTCACGTCTCCGGTCTGGAGCAACCAGAACCTCGGCCAGTTTGCCGGTGCGGGCTGGCGCGTTCGTCTGGAAATGAGCCTGCGGACAGGCGACCTGCAAATCGTGGATCGATCACTGGAACGGGCTCTCGGCGGAAGGGGAAGGCTGCCGTCGAGAACCGAAGTGCGCACGGTCATCCGCGACCAGGCCGCGTATGACGCACCGCCGTTCAATTCATTTTCATCGGGCGGCATGCGGAATTATGTCGAAGGTTGGGTGGGGAGAGAGGCCATCCACAACAGCGTGCATGTCTGGGTTGGCGGGGACATGTCGTTGTCATCCTCCCCCAATGACCCGGTCTTTTTTCTGCACCACTGCAATGTGGATCGCATCTGGGCAGCGTGGCAGGAAGCACATCCGGCATCAGCCTACTTGCCCGACATGACCGTGCCGGAGTCGCTCCAGTTTCACCGGATTGGCGATGCGCTTTACAGCGTCTTTGAGGATACCGTTACTCCGGGCGACATGGTCGATTACAAGCGGTATTACGAATACGACACGATATCCGATCTGGCGGACCTACAGACTTGATTGCTTCCTGTAAATGATGACGGGCAGTATTTGCGCGCCCGTCATCTGAACGATGCAGCCGGTTCACCTGTTATTTTTTTTCACGAGTGCGATCAGCCTGGTCTTCCAACTTTTCGGCAGTGGATTCAGACGTGTCGCGCGTAGCCTCAGCGGCGCGGTCGGTAGAGGAAGTATCCATTCCGGGGTCCTGCTTCTCAATCCGGTCGGCCGTCGCCTCGCCTTTATCGCGTACGATATCCGCCTTCTTTTCCGTTATGTCAGCCTTGTTTTCCAGCACATCTTCACGTTTTTGCTCCTGCTTCGAATCGCAGGCAGCGAGCGCGAATGTCAACATTGCCACAGCGAGGACAGGTTTCAAGTAATTCATGATAAATCTCCTTATCATTGTTAAGGATGGAATGAGAGTGGGCTGACGTTCCGCTCCCCCTCGGGAGAAATCCCGTTTTGCCTGAGCAAAGTCACAGCATAGTCGCCCCGGGGGTTGCCTTCTGTACGTTGTCACACCGAGCCGCAAGAAATCATGAATGAGCGCCTTGCTGCTGCGGGATGTTTATCCAGCAGCAGAAACAGAAGCGGGCCGGATAGCCGGTTTTTCTTGACGATTGATCGGGATCAAAGCCGATGAAGGCACCGTGAGACGATTCAGCGAGCCATATCTCTTCCCCCGCTACCGCAGCAATCGGTAGCTTGAGCTGGCCAGCAAGTGAGCGGATGCGGTCGGTCCGCTCGCCGACAGCACGAATTTGAATAATGGAAGGAGATTATGGAGTATTGGAATGCGGGTTGCCACCGCATTTGCGGGAGGTTATGATCGAGTCCACCAAACGGAGAATTGTCAATGCCAGGCTATGTTGGCGATGTCGCCATTGCTTATGATCGTGATCTTGGACACGTGCTTTTCGAGCACTATGCCGCCGACATTGCACGACACGCAACGGAAAGACCGGTCCGTCACATGCTTGAAATCGCAGCTGGCACGGGAATTGTCACCCGCCAATTGCGCGACGTGCTCCCCAAGAACGCGCTGCTGACTTCAATCGATATCATCGATTCCATGATGGATGTAGCGCGCGCAAAGTTTCTTCCCCATGAGCAGGTCACGTTCCAAATCGCTGATGCTACGGCGCTGCCTTTCGACAATGAGGCGTTCGATGCGGTGGTTTGCCAGTTCGGGGTGATGTTCTTCGATAAAGACGCGGCGTTTCGTGAGGTGCACCGGACGCTTAAGCGTGGAGGACGATACTTATTCAGCGTCTGGGACTCTCGGCGCTACAATCCATTCGCCAGCCTGACGTTCGAGGTAATGAAGCAGTTCTTTCCATCGAACCCGCCCCGGTTCCTTGAGGATCCCGTTTCCTGTTTCGAAATTGACCCTATCAAGGAAGAACTTATTCGCTCCAGCTTTGAGCGAATTGTCATCTCGGTTCAACCGCGGGAATACGATATTATGGATGTATCGGCCTTCGCGCGCGGGCTTGTGTTCAGTCCTGTCATCGAGGAAATAAGAGAGCGTGGCGGAGTAGACCCCGAAAGGATCGTCGAAGCGCTGGCGGAAGCGCTGACAAGAAAATATGGCTCAAATCCCACGCGCTATCCGATGCAGGCCATACTGTTCGAAGCGGAAAAGCCTTGAGATTGTAATTTTAGGAAGCGTTGCTTCCATACTTCCCTCAAGACTGTCCTTTTGGTTGGAGATTGGCCAAGGGCAGGTAACTCGTTTTCAATAAATTCCGGCGATCTTTTTCTAAAGTGGGACCGAGCGAGTCGCGCGAGCGGATTGCCAATCTGAAATGAGTGCCACGTCAGTCGCACTTGTTCCCGATTCGTGAAGATCAAATGCAGGTCGACCGGTATGAATGCAGGTCGGGCCATTTCTAAATGCAGGCCGCTACAGGTATGAATTAGGCCGCTGTGGCGAAATCCTGAATCGGTAATTTATCGCGGCGGCGCACCATGAAGCCAACGAGGCCGAGACCGGCAAGCAGCAAGGCGTAGGATTCGGGTTCCGGGATAGCAGAAATATACGAGGCGCCAACTGAAGCACTCTCAACGTTCAGGATATCGAAGGCCCAGTGTGAATCGCGGCTACCGAAGTTGGTCTGCTGACCGCTTCCGCGGAAGCCATCGGTCAATAGCGGCCCATTCGCGAAACTGCCAAATTGAGTCAGGGTCGCGGTGTAGTTTCCGGCGGCGAGATGGTCCCTCAGGAACGAGTCGTAAGGGACTCCATTTGTATCGGTAGTTACATTGGAGCCGCCGTCATCGTTCGCTGCAATGTACTCCCCTGTTGAAGCATTGAATAACGATACGATCGGATCAAAGCCGCCGCGAGCAATTCCATCTCCCGCGGCATTTGTTCCCCCAGCATAAGACCATGTGCGCAATGTGACGTCAGTTGCCAGCCCGGTTACCGCAAAGTTGAATTCCTGAACTTGATTGTCGTTTGTAAAATTTCCGGCAAAAGAAAAATCAGTGGCGTGCGCACTTCCGGTAACGAAGCTGATAGCCAGAATGGCGGCATTAACGGTTTTCATTTTCATGATCTCCTTATGAGAATGATTCGCATAAATAAAACCTCGGTCCGGCGACGCTGTCAGCACAACCACGGCTTATTAACCATATAACAAAAAATAAAATTAGCAAATGTAATGGGCCGTTCGGACTACTTTGTTTCGACCTGAGGCATCCGCCGCATGGCATGAATCTGCTATAAAAAGGGTGGGGCCAAATGGACTGGGCGGCAGCTTTCAGGAAATGAATAAGGATTAACCTCGGATGACGCCGTTTGATTCCGGCACGTCTTGCGTGCGTGCCGATTGATTGATTTTTATGGAGAGATCCTGATGCGTTACCTAATCGTCATTGTCGTCATGTTCTCGCTTCCGGCGTATTTCCCCCCGGCTTTCGCTCAAACTCCAGCCCAAGGTTCGCTTGGCGGGAAATCTATCGGCTCTCCTCAATCTGATTCCGCATTAAGAAATGAACCCACGCAGGGTATTGAAAAAGGCGAGCTTTTTATCGTGGGCAGGAATGAAGGGAAGAACAAGGAAGACTTTCTTTTCAAAATGGGGGAGAGGATATCAGGCGATAAACTCGGTGTTTGCCGCAGGATTCGCCAAGATCACGCAGGTCGTGGGCAATCTTGCGATAACCATAGACACCGCCGCTTTCCAGCCAGGATTGCTTGATCAGCCCCAACAAGCGCTGATCGTCCTTCTGCCGCGACGAGGTGGGCTTGGATTTCCAGGCGTAGTACCCACTGGGATGAACTCTCATCATGTGGCAGAGCCGGCGAACGGGAAACGAAGTTTCGTGTGCCTGGATGAATGCGTACCTTACCGGGACTCTTTGGCAAAGTACGCTGTGGCCTTTTTTAGGACGCCGCGCTCCTCCCTGACACGCTTCAGTTCCGCTTTCAGACGACGAATTTCTTCTGCCTGGCTTCGACATTCCCTGTCTTCACCCTCGGGCAAACGATAGCGTTTGAGCCATGCGTACAAACCAGGCTGGGGAACGCCAATCCTGCTGGCCACCTCTGCCACCGGATGGCCCCTTTCGGTGATCTGTTTCACTGTCTCAATCTTGAATTCTTCCGGATAACGCTTGCTGCTCATGACTCCTCCTTCATGCCTTAGTTTAAGGCTTCGGAGTGTCTACAGGTTCAGGGGCAATTCACTATTTCAAGGTCTCAGGTCACCACGGCAGTCATTGTAAATCTCGGGGGACCATTCCGGGATAAGGCGCGGCGCGCCGCTCAATTTATCTCATCGAGTCCGATATCCGACCTGACTTTAAAAATATTTCATTTCTTCCTAAAGTTTTCCGAAATACGGTCGTTGATTGAAACATGTTTACATGACATGTTTGCAGTGACAGCGCAAAATCCTTGCGCCGGGCCGGAGGAACACCCTCGCGGCTCTCCCTGGGCATTTCATGTAGGAAATTTTCCTACATGAAGGCTTGACCATTTCCTACGCATAAATCGGAAAGATTCCAGTATTTTCGCGCGAGGCGAATGCGCACAATGGAGCCCTCACACAAATGGGGGTGAAACATGAGCGTTATTGAGCTGACGACCGAAATCAAGGAACTCAACCTGACCTACCTGATGCTGGCCCAGCAGATGGTCCATGCCGATAAGGATATGGCGATTTTCCGGTTGGGGATCAGTAAGGACGTCGCTGAAATATTGGCGGTTCTGACGCCAGGGCAAATCCTTAAGCTGTCAAATTCCAACATGATGTTGTGCCGCATACGCTTCGACGATAATCTGGTGTTCGGCATGCTCACCAATTACAGCAAGGAAAAAATAATGGCGCAGTCCCACGCAGCCATTCTGATGGCCGGCCAGCCGGTCGAAGAAATTTGCTGAGAATCGGGATATTTCTTTTAAGTCGCGATACAACGGGGGAAACGCCACGATGGGTAAAAAAAGCGTAGTGTCGGAAGCTAAAGAGATTCAGGCCGCAATCGAAATGATTAATCTGGGGGCGCGCCTGCAATTGCTGGAGAGCGAAACCAGCCTGAGCCGCGAGCGGCTCATCAAGCTCTACAAGGAATTGAAGGGCGTTTCCCCGCCCAAGGGGATGCTGCCGTTTTCCACCGACTGGTTCCTGACCTGGCAACCCAATATCCATTCCTCCGTGTTTATCAATATCTATCGTTATCTGGTTGCACACGCCGACTGTCGCGGTATTGGCGCCACTATCAAAAGCTACAAACTCTATCTGGAGCATTGCCAGATAAGCGAATTGGAACCGATATTAAGCCTGACACGTGCCTGGACTTTGGTGCGCTTCTTCAATGGTGGAATGCTGCAAACTACCGCTTGTACCCAGTGCAGCGGGCATTTCGTGGTGTATACCAACGATCTTTATAAACGCTATGTCTGCGGATTGTGCCATACTCCCTCCCGCGCCGGGAAAACCAATAAATCCCGGACGGCCACGCCCATGGCAATGGCAATAGCAGCCTAGTGTAGCAGCTAGCGGCCTTTTGCTGGCCTCGATTACCTCTTTCGCCGATGGCCGGGATTTTATCCCCCATCGGTTTTTCTTTTCCTGACTGCTCCCCATCTAAAGTTTGCCGGATTCCGGCCGTTACACAAGTACGTGTTTTCGCCGCGACAAGACCACGCCGCGGCGTTCGTCGTAACCCATGTTCAGGCGCCAAGTCACGCATCGAAGCGAGAGCCAAAGCAGTCGGTGCGATAACCTAAGTCAAGGAGTATCGGTAAGATGTTGGTCATAGTGGGATGCCTCGTTGTTCTGGCGTCGGTGTTTGGTGGTTTTGCTCTTGCCGGCGGCCACCTGGCCGCCTTGTACCAGCCGCTGGAACTCTTGATCATTGGTGGCGCAGCGGTGGGCGCCTTCGTCCTGGGTAATACGCGCAAGGCGCAAAAAGCCACATTCAAAACGCTGCCAAAAGTTCTGGAAGGTTCCCGATACACTAAAGAACAGTGCATGGATCTGATGGCGCTGCTTTACGATGTCCTTGCGAAGGTGCGCAAGGATGGATTGATGTCGATCGAAGCTGACGTGGACAGACCCTTGGAAAGCCCGATATTTGCTCACTACCCGAACATCCTCGCCGATCATCACGTGATCGAGTTCATGACGGACTATCTGCGTCTGATGGTAGGCGGCAACCTTAACGCGTTTGAACTCGAGAACTTGATGGACAACGAGATCGAGACCCACCACCAGGAGGGTGAAATGCCGGTGCAATGCATGGTCAAATTGGGCGACAGCATGCCGGCGTTCGGCATTGTCGCAGCGGTGATGGGCGTGATCCACACCATGGCGTCAGTGGGCCTGCCGCCATCGGAACTGGGCATTCTGGTTGCTCAGGCGCTGGTAGGCACTTTCCTTGGCATCCTGCTTGGCTACGGCTTCGTGGGGCCGCTTGCTGCCGTGCTGGAGCAGAAATTGGAAGAGTCCACCAAAATGCTGCAATGCATCAGGGTTACCTTGCTTGCCAGCATTAACGGATACGCTCCGGCGCTTGCGGTCGAGTTCGGCCGCAAGGTATTGTATTCGACTGAGCGGCCCAGTTTCATTGAGCTGGAAGATCGTGTCAGGCGGGCCAGGAACAAATCATCCTGAATGCGCAATTGACCGCCCAATTCTTATTAAATTTTAGCTGGCGCCATGACTCACGTGAGTTCACCTTTTCGGGGGGTTTGCGACAGGGTGGAATACCCATCTTTGCAGCGCGTTACCCCATCCAATTGTTGGATCTAGGATGATCGAAAGGAATTCTACTCATGGCTGACC
>JBOIFK010000289.1:0-3760 GCA_050741585.1 Nitrosospira sp. | reverse complement strand
CCTCCGATAAGGCGCAGCTGATCGTTATCACCGACATCACTTCCACTATCCATGCCATTCGCAGTTCAACCCAGAAAAATATGATAATAGGTCTGGTGGGGCTCTTGCTCTCCGAAATATTATTGTTTGTAATTCTTACAAAACCACTATCGCGACTTAAACACATCGTCTTTACTTTACCGCTCCTGGCCCGCAGCAGCTTTAAGGATTTCCGTTCCTCGCTCCATTCCGCCGGACATAAACGATTGTTCGAGGATGAAATCGACATGCTCGACGGAACAGCAGTCGCCCTATCCTATCAACTCGAAAAACTTGAAGACCAGGTCGCCGATCGGACACGGATTCTGGCGAGGAAGATGGATGAATTGAGCAAGGAAAGAGATTTCATTACAAATCTTCTTGATATCGCGCAGGTGATTGTGCTTACACAAAATGCCAACGGCGAAATCATTACGCTTAACGCCCATGGCGAAACGCTGATTCAATATACGGAAAAAGAACTGCAAGGAAAACCATTCATCGAACTCCTTATCCTCGAAGGTGACCTGCAGGACTTGCCTGCTCATCTTGAGGAAGTTCGATCCGAGCAGAGGGAACAATTACGTCATGAAGCCAATATATTGTGTAAAGATGCATCGGTGCGTCACATCCTCTGGCTGCATTCCCGTCTGACTCGGCACACCGCGGATGATCCGGCGATGTTATCGGTGGGTCTCGACATGACGGAGCATAAGCGTACGGAAGGCCGGCTTGCCTGGCTGGCCGATCATGACCCACTTACGGATTTATTCAATCGTCGCCGCTTTCAGGAAGAGTTGGAGCAGATGCTCAATTTAGCTGCCCGCTATAATTATTCTGGCGCGCTGCTCTTTTTTGATCTGGATCAGTTCAAGTACATCAATGATACAAGCGGGCACCAGGCCGGCGATGCGTTACTGAAGATGATCGCGCGCATGTTGCTTGGCAGCATTCGCAGCGTCGATATACTCGGACGCCTGGGAGGGGATGAATTCGCAGTCATTCTGCCCCAGACTACCGCGGAAGGAGCGATAGAAGTTGCAAAAAATGCTCTGATTTCCCTAAGTCAAGGAAAGTTGACAATAAATGGGCGGGCGCATAAAGCTTCAGCCAGCATTGGCATTGCCCTATTTCCGGAGCATGGAAACAATGTTCATGATCTACTGGCGGCAGCGGATCTTGCCATGTATCAGGCAAAGGAGGCGGGGCGGGGCGGCTGGCATTTGTTTTCCGAAGAGGAGAAGACTCGCGAGCGCATGCATACGCTTGTCTATTGGAAAGAGAAGATTGAATATTCCTTTTTGCATGACAAGTTCTTCTTCTACTTTCAGCCTATCATGCATATTCCGACTAAAACCATCGACCATTACGAAGTGCTGCTGCGCATGCCTGATAATGACGGTGCAATCCTCGCTCCCCACCTTTTTATACCTGCGGCAGAACAAACCGGTCTTATTCATGCCATTGATCATATGGTGTTACGAAAATCCATTGCCTTATCGGCTGAAATCCAGCGCCATGGGTACAATGTCCGCTTTTCGATAAACTTGTCCGCCCATGCGTTTCACGACCCGGAGTTACTATCGATCCTGACCGACGCTTTCGCCCAATACGGCGCGGATCCATCAACGTTCATGTTCGAAATAACCGAAACAGCAGCGCTGGAGGATCTACCCGCTGCCCGAAAACTCATGGAAACGATCAAGTTGCTCGGCTGCGGTTTTACACTGGATGATTTCGGTGTCGGATTCTCTTCCTTTTATTACATCAGGCAACTCCCGATTGATGTCGTAAAGATCGATGGCTCGTTTATACGGAATTTAGCCGATAGCCCCGATGACCAAATCCTTGTAAGAGCTTTATGTGACGTGGCAAGAGGGTTTGGGAAGAAAACAACAGCCGAGTTTGTAGAGAACGCGGCGACACTCTCCGTGCTTGAGAAAATGGAGGTGGATTATGCACAAGGTTATTTTATAGGGATGCCGGCCCCGGCCGATGAATCGCCTCTAAAGCATTTTTTGGAAAGATGAGCTGGCAACCTGTCGGAGACCCGACAAGCCCACCCAGCCAGAAAGGGTGTCTAAAAGACTTCGTCAACTTAATTCGCTCTGAACGTACTGATCAGCATACATCCGTCGCAGCTGTTTCTGTAACCTCACGGGGCGCCTCGGAGGATTTACCTAAGTAAGTATTTGCGTAAGAAGCGACCAATATCATTACAGCCAACGCAAGAATTCTTTTCAGGTCCATCTTCCTATGTTCTCCGAATGATTAAAATCTCCTCTTATATGAAAGCAACGTTGGGATTATTTCACTCTATCTTACGGATTCTGAGAGCAGGAACAATTGGACTTAAGTACACCTGGCATCACTGGGAACGCCAGGGACATATTCTTTCCGTATGACCAAGCTATAAGCCATACGGGTATTTCCATCATTTATTGCAGAAGAGGTTTAAGCCGAATCCACTCCATTCTTTGGAATATCCTGAATTGCTGTTGAACTCCTGCGGGATCCCGGCCGGTAGTTCAGCGAATCGCCTTTGAGAATTTTTCTGTCATATTCGTTGCTGATGATATCCCCCGGGAATTTGACCGACGGTTCAAGCCTCGTCGGGTTCCGGGTCTTCTGCAAACTCCGGTTCGGTCCCAAGCCGTGACAGGACAGGTTTCTTCCTGCCGATTTTACCGGGAATACTTGGCATTGCACACACGACATCTGCATTTTGCGCACGGTGGCGCAGGGCATGATCCATCAACACCAACGCAAGCATTGCTTCGGCGATGGGAGTGGCGCGAATCCCCACACAGGGATCGTGTCTACCGTGGGTTTCCACGATTACCGAATTGCCAGTCTTGTCTACCGAGCGTCGCCCCAGACGAATGCTTGAGGTCGGTTTGATGGCGATATTGACAACAATATCCTGTCCGGTGGAAATACCGCCTACGATGCCGCCCGCATTGTTGCTCAGAAATCCCTCCGGGGTAATTTCGTCCGAATGCTCGGTGCCCTTCTGGGCAACAGCCGCAAATCCCGCACCAATCTCCACACCTTTTACCGCATTGATGCTCATCATGGCATAGGCAATTTCCGCGTCCAGCCGATCATACACAGGTTCCCCCCAACCGACCGGTACTCCTTCGGCAATCACGCTGATTTTCGCACCGACCGAGTCGCCAGATTTGCGCAGCTGATCCATGAATTGTTCGAGACGTGGTACAAAGCCGGCATCCGCAGCAAAAAAAGGATTCTGATGAACAACGTCCCACCGTTTGAAGGGAACCTCCATGGGCCCGAGCTGCGCCATAAAGCCGCGTATTACCACACCATATGTCGCGGAGAGCCATTTTCTGGCAATCGCCGCCGCCGCAACCCGCACCGCGGTTTCCCGTGCGGAGGAACGCCCGCCACCCCGGTAATCACGTATCCCATATTTCTGCCAGTAGACATAGTCCGCATGCCCCGGGCGGAAAGTATCCATAATTTTGCTATAGTCCTTGCTGCGCTGGTCTTCGTTACGAATCAGCAGCGCAATAGGCGTACCCGTAGTCTTGCCCTCGAACACGCCGGAGAGGATTTCCACCGTGTCGGATTCACGCCGCTGGGTGACGTGACGAGAGGTGCCGGGCTTGCGCCGATCGAGATCCTGCTGGATATCCGCAGCAGATAGTTCCATCCCCGGGGGACAACCATCGACCACGCAACCAATAGCGGGACCGTGAGATTCCCCGAAAGAAGTGAC
>JBOIFK010000288.1:0-6331 GCA_050741585.1 Nitrosospira sp. | reverse complement strand
CCTTGTTGCACCAGGGGATGATCATTGTCGGGGTTCCCTATTCGTGCCAGGAATTGATGAATATGAACGAGATCACCGGCGGGTCGCCCTACGGCGCGGGGACGCTTGCCGATGTCGATGGCAAGCGGCAACCTTCGGAAAATGAGCTGAAAATCGCCCGCTTCCAGGGAAATCATGTTGCCGGAATTGCAAAGAAACAACGTGCGTAGAGCGCGGAAATCGGGGATTCCCCAGGGGGCGGACAGCGTGCGGCTCCTCACGATGGCGAATACCGGTCGGGGAATGCGGGGATGACAATATCGCTCGGGGGCAAAGTCGCCATTATCACCGGCTCGTCACGCGGCATCGGGGCCGAAATTGCACGTACGCTGGCTAACGCGGGCGCAAAAGTCGTGATTAACTATGTCGGGAACCAGGAGGCGGCCGAAGCGGTGTGTGCCGCGATAGCGGAAGCAGGTGGCGAGGCGCTGGCTGTCAGGGCAGACGTCAGTCATTCGACTGAAGTCCGAAAGCTTTTCGATGCAGCCATCGAACGCTTCAATCGCGTAGACATTCTGGTGAATAACGCGGCTGTGCTTCTCTCCAGAAGGATTGCCGACATCAGCGACGAAGAGTTCGATCGGGTCTTGAACATTAACGTCAAGAGTGTTTTTTACGCTTTGCGCGAGGCCGCCACACGGCTCGCGGATGGCGGACGCGTGGTCAGCCTGTCCAGTACTGTTACCCGCATGATGCTGCCGAACTATGGCGCTTATGCCGCCAGTAAGGGTGCGCTCGAACAGTTGACGCGCATCTTCGCGAAAGAAACCGGGGAACGGGGTGTCACCGCCAATATTGTTTCACCAGGGCCGGTGAATACGGAAATGTTCACCACGGGAAAAAGCGAGGAAACGATCAAGCGCATGGCGGGCATGTCCTTTCTTGGCCGTGTGGGAGAACCGGAGGACATCGCCCGCGTGGTGCTTTTTCTCGTCAGCGAAGAAGCTGGCTGGGTTACCGGGCAGAATGTCAGCGCGAGTGGCGGCGTCGCCTGAAACCTAAAGTTCCGTCATGGGATCGTTCCATCCAGACCTGATGAGGCAAGCTGCGAAAACCAAAGGCCCAGTCGACCAAACTTGGTTACCGGGCTTTGAACAGCCTGTGGCTGGCTGTTCGAAATAGAGTAAATCGCGGTCTTTTTTAGCAGCCTGTCGGACTTGAAGAATCGGTGCGAAAAAGTGACTGGGCGAGGACAGATTTTGACGATTTCGAAGGCCAATAGTTGTTCTATTGGTCGAAAAAGCGGTGAAACATGCACCGTCCAGACGCTTTTGCAGCCGATTTCCTTTAAGTCCGACAGGCTGCTAGTAAGTCTTTTCAGGAACAATGACAGTCGTATTCGAATCCCCTTTAGGACCCTGCGGTCCGGGAGTGCCCTTTGAGCCGATGGATATGCAGCCGCTTAATGTGGCCATTATTATTACCAGAGTGCACAGCTTCAAGTTTTTCATGGAATTATCCCTTATTATGGTATAGGTTGCGTAAGCAACTGTTGATCTGACAGCAGTGTAATTTCAGAGCAAATTATTTTGCACGGTTTGCACTCGACGCTTCCTGAATGCCGATTCCAATTTTACGGCAACGGACTAAAGCATAGCTACTTTTTTAGCGCTTGATGGGCATTATTCCGATGCTGTTTTAGATTAGGGCAGGTTGCGGACCATTATATATATTCCCAGTGAGTATCGGCCTGGAGCAAGGAACATAAACGATTTTATATGAATATCAGCATCGTACTATTGTATATTTAAGTGCTACATTAGCATGAAACATCATATCTAATATCCATTTGCCCATTTTATCCATGTATTAGATTTGGTTTCGGGAATTGCCTGGATCGATATTGATGGAAACCATGAATCCCGACTATTTCATCATTATTGCCCATCTTTTCGGAGCAGTGGTCGCGGGCAGCGTGATCGGCATCGAAAGGAGCCTGCACGGCCATCCCGCCGGATTTCGAACCCATACGCTGGTATGCCTGGCATCCAGTCTGTTAATGCTGATGACGATTTACGCGGAAAAATGGCTACCCGCCGATATACTCGCGGACTCCGTAAAAACAGACCCCATCCGCATGGCGCAGGGGATAATGACCGGCATCGGCTTCCTCGGCGCCGGTGTGATTTTCAAGGAAGGCATGAGTGTCCGTGGATTGACTACCGCGGCTTCCATCTGGATCACTTCTGCCATCGGAATCCTGATGGGGATAGGATTTTATTTCCCCGCTGTGCTCGGAACCATTCTCACACTTGGAATCCTTTATCTGTTTCAATTGATTGAAAACCGAGCCCCTGTCCAATCGTACCTTCAGTATCATGTTAGCTTCGATAGGGACAACGTGATGCCGGAGCACCAGGTCAAAAAACTTTTGGCCGACCACGGATTCGGGATTGCCAATGCGAGTTATCGCATCACCCAGGCAGGATTGTTCGAGTATCGCATGGACATCCGGACTACCAACCCCGGCAGGGCCTCTGTTCTCGCGCAGGCGTTGCGCGAACTTGAATCCGTTCGCGAATTTCGTATCTCGATGACGGGGGATTAGCTAACGGGGGGGAGAACCGGTATTCATTCAAGTGATTGGATTGACTGTTTTTTCACCGGTCAGAGAATAGGACAATGAACAGAAGCGCACTGTCATTGACGCTCTGCGAACGCAGGGAAAGAATTCAAGAGATTGTGTCGCTCATTCGCGACGTTACCGAACAGCGGTTAACTATTTATCTTCAGGCTCACCGATTGCAGGACATCAAAAGTCTCTGATCTCCGGTCTGTTCCATCCCTCCTATCCACGCCAGTCAATCCATGGCATTTTACCCTGTCCATAGCGATGCAAAAATCTCTCATCTCCACGCAATCGCTCGTCCATTCTCCAGGTTCGGATTCGTATATCGCATCTTCCATCGTCGACGCAGCGGCATCCCAGTGGCCATGCGCAATTTCCACCATGGCAATTTTGCATCGTGTTATTTGTTCTGGCGGCGCTGTCATCAAAATTTCGTGCATTGTTTTCATGATGACCTCCTTGCTTAAAATCCCTCTATACGTTATCTGACCTCGACTTTTACAGGAAGTGCAATGTCCGTTAACAACAATTTCGGCCTATGGCGCGCGATCGGCAGCGGTCGTTAAAACGATTTTTCCGATATGCATGCCGGACTCCATTAACGCATGCGCCTTGGCCGCCGCCTCCAGCCTGAATACCTTGAATACCTGCGGCTTTAATCTTCCCTGCTGTAGCAGCGGCCAGACTTGCCGCTCCAATTCCTGCGCAATCTGTGCTTTTTCAGGGACACTGCGGGACCGCAACGTGGAACCGGTATGCGTAAGGCGCTTCACCAGCATAGTCATCAGATTGAGTTCCCGGGCGGGACCATTCTGGATACCGATCTGGATAATACGGCCATTAAGCGCCGCTGCTTCGTAGTTCCTCGCGACATAGTCGCCGGCAATCAAATCGACGACGACATCGACGCCTTTATCGCGGGTAAACTTCCTGGTTTCCTCGACAAAATCCTGCGTTCGATAATTAATGGCCAGATCAGCGCCCAGTGCCAGGCATGCCTGCCGTTTCTCTTCGGTTCCCACTGTCACCAGCGCAATGGCTCCGAAGGCCTTGGACAACATCGTCGCGGCCGTGCCGATGCCCGATGAGCCGCCATGGATCAACACCGTTTCGCCGGCGGTGAGCTTGCCTCGCTGGAACACATTGGCCCAGACCGTGAAGAAGGTTTCCGGCAAGGCCGCTGCTTCCACCATGGTGAGAATTGGCGGCACTGGCAGTGCGTTGCTTTCATGCACGGTACAATATTCGGCATAGCCTCCGCCTGCGACGAGTGCACACACCTTGTCGCCTACGTCGTAGCGTGCGGTGCCCTCGCCCAAAGCGGCGACTCTTCCGGCGATTTCCAGCCCTGGAATCCCAGAGACGCCCGCCGGCGGCGGATATAGTCCGCGCCGTTGCAAAATGTCAGGACGATTCACGCCAGCCGCCTCGACCTTGACCAGGATATATCCCCTGCCGGGTTGGGGAATCGGGTGAGAAGCAGGAACCAGCACTTCCGGCGCTCCAGGGTGCTGGATATCGATGGCCAGCATGTTGTCCCGGCTGCCAGGTTTGAAATTCATACTTATTCCTGCTAGGGTTAACCAGTGGTAGAGTAGACGAATACGCAGCTGCTGAGGCTCAACGATTGTCCCTCCACCGGGCGTTGCAACCATGTGCGTTGCCGTTCTGACGGATGGATCATGGAAATATACGCTTGAACGCTGATAGCCGGCAATCACCTGCACGATGCCCCCCGCTTATCGTCGAGGGGTCCATTAAAGCCGGATAGCCAAAAATGGAAACAGAAATGGCGGTAAGCTGGCGTTTCACGATGTGTTCTCGAACAGAGGAAGGTATGTTATGAAAGTTCTCATTGTTTTAACATCTCACGATCAACTTGGCGACACGGGAAAGAAAACCGGTTTCTGGCTGGAAGAGTTCGCTGCGCCCTATTATTTGTTTAAGGACGCTGGAGCGGCGATCACGCTGGCATCACCGAAGGGTGGCCAGCCGCCGCTCGATCCAAAAAGCGATCTCCCCGAAAATCAAACCCAGTTAACGCAGCGTTTTCGCACAGATACTGCTGCACAGGTTGAGCTTGCCAACACGAAACAGCTGGACAATGTTTCCGCGGATGGTTTTGATGCAGTCTTCTATCCCGGTGGACATGGTCCAATGTGGGACATGCCCGACAACGAGACATCCATCGCACTGCTCGAAGCCTTCGCGAGGGCCAGCAAGCCAATCGCCGCGGTATGCCATGCGCCGGTCGCGTTGATCAATGTGCGCGGAGAAGATGACGAGTATCTGGTTAAAGGAAAGCGCGTAACCGGGTTCGCCAATACGGAAGAAGAGGAGGTGGGCTTGGCGGCGGTTGTCCCATTTCTACTGGAGGACCGACTCAAGGAACGGGGTGGCATTTACAGCAAAACCACCAACTGGATTCCCTACGTCCAGGTGGACGGCAATCTGGTGACCGGCCAGAATCCGGCCTCTTCGGGGCTTGGTGCGGCGGAACTCCTGAAGCTGCTGCGCTCAGCCTGAAGGAAAAAACAACATGCTGGCCGCTTGAACAGAGGTGAGATAATTAGCATGGATCACAACGAATGGTATTTTAACGTGGGATATGTCGAGCTATTGTATGCGGCAATGGTGATTGGCATTTTTGTTGCCCTGCATTTTTTTCGACGGATTGAGCGTGTGTCCGGCCTGGCGGCTTACGTCATTGAGGAACATGGTGTATTGCTGGGCCTGCTTGCACTCGCCATCGTGCTCTTCGTGATCAACAGGGTGCTGGGAGACCTCTGGTGAGGGTAAAATGCGGCGCCCGTATGTCTTCATATTCAAGGTAAGAAAACAGATGTCGTTGCCCATCAGGCGCGACGATAATCAGGCATGTCAAACTATTGCATACGGCGCAATGCGCTGCGCTTATTGACGCCCTACAGCTTATGCTGGCTGGCGCTGGCGTTAGCGCTGTCCACTGTTGCGGGATGCAGTGTCGTCCGTGTCGGCTATAACCAGGCGGATCACCTGGTTTACTGGTGGCTTGACGGGTACGTGGATTTCAATGATTTGCAGAAACCCCGCGCTCGTGAAGCGCTCACGCAATTGTTTGCCTGGCACCGCCAAATACAACTGCCCCAGTACGCCAATTTGCTTGCAACCTCGCAGAACCTCGTACTGGGAGATATGACAGCCGAGCGCACATGCGCCGTGTGGACCGAAATACGCGGCTACATGGACAACACCTTCGAGCGTGCGCTACCGATGACCGCGGAAATAATGTTAACGCTGACACCGCAACAGATACAGAATATCGAGCGGCGATATGCAAAGATCAACGCTGAGTTTCATGACGAGCACCTCAAGGGCGATACGGCAAAACGTCTCAAGAAATCGATTAAACGCACAGCCGAGCGCGCCGAATTTTTCTACGGAAAGCTCAACAAGGCCCAACAGGAGTTTATTGCGCAAGGGGTGACGCGCTCGCCCTACGAGGTCAATATCTGGAATGCGGAGCGTCACAGGCGCCAGCAGGACATCGTGCATGTGCTGCGCCGGTTGAATGCGGATGGCGCAAGCCCGAGTAAGGCACAGGCTGCCTTGCGTGCTTATGCGGAACGTGTTTATCGCTCACCGGATGATAGCTACAGAAAATACGCGGATCAGTTGTGGGGCTACAACTGTGCCTTTGTCGCGAACCTGCACAACATCACCACGGCAGCGCAACGTGAGCAC
>JBOIFK010000287.1:0-6510 GCA_050741585.1 Nitrosospira sp. | reverse complement strand
ATTATTGCCAAGGTCGAGCGGCTGGAATACGATCCAAATCGTAGCGCCCACCTTGCGTTACTTTGCTATGCTGATGGCGAGCGCCGCTATATTATCGCGCCAAACGGTATTGTTGCCGGGATGCAGTTGATGAGTGGTGTGGACGCGCCAATCAAGAATGGCAATGCGTTGCCACTACGTAATATTCCGGTGGGCAGTACCATTCACTGTGTCGAAATGATGCCTGGCAAGGGCGCCCAGCTGGCCCGCTCGGCGGGTACATCAGTGCAACTCCTTGCACGCGAGGGGGATTATGCGCAGCTGCGTCTCCGTTCCGGAGAAATTCGCAAGGTACACGTGAACTGCCGTGCCACCATTGGCGAGGTCGGCAACGAGGAGCATAATCTGCGCTCGATCGGCAAAGCGGGTGCGCAACGCTGGCGTGGCATTCGGCCGACGGTGCGTGGCGTAGTGATGAACCCGGTAGACCATCCACATGGTGGCGGTGAAGGTAAAACTGCTGCCGGTCGTCATCCAGTCAGCCCGTGGGGAACGCCCGCCAAGGGTTTTCGTACTCGCACCAACAAGCGTACTGACGGCATGATCGTACGTCGTCGTTACTCAAAAAAGGGATAATGAATCATGGCACGTTCCGTAAAAAAGGGCCCATTTGTCGACTTGCACCTGATAGCCAAGGTGGAAGCTGCGCGCGCCACCAACGACAAGCGTCCTATCAAGACCTGGTCGCGTCGCTCGACCGTCCTCCCGGATTTTATCGGTTTAACGATCGCCGTGCACAATGGCAAGCAGCACGTTCCGGTATACGTGACTGAGAACATGGTGGGGCACAAGCTGGGGGAGTTCTCCCACACTCGTACCTTCAAGGGACATTCAGGCGACAAAAAGGCAGCGTCGGCCGGATCGAAGAAATAGGAGTGATTAACATGCAAACAACTGCTGTATTGCGCGGGGTCCGGTTGTCCGAACAGAAGGGACGGCTCGTTGCCGATCAGATTCGAGGGTTGCCGGTGGATCGGGCGCTCAATCTGCTTACCTTCAGCCCGAAGAAAGGCGCCGTCATCATTCGTAAATTGCTGGAATCAGCCATTGCCAATGCTGAACACAACGATGGTGCGGACATAGACGAATTAAAAGTGGCGACGATATATGTAGATCGCGGACCATCGATGATGCGTACCAGTGCCCGGGCCAAGGGGCGTGGCAATCGCATCGTCAAGCCAACTTGTCACATTCTTCTTACTGTCGGCGATAAAGTCGGCAACAAAAAATAAGGACATACGAAGGTATTTATGGGACAAAAAATACATCCAACAGGTTTTCGGCTTTCCGTGCTGAAAAACTGGTCGTCGAAATGGTATGCCAATAGAAAGAATTTTCCTGGGATGCTGAATGAAGATATCAAGGTACGAGAATATCTGAAAAAGAAGTTGGCGCACGCATCGGTAGGCCGTGTGATTATCGAGCGGCCATCCAAAAACGCACGCATCACGATTTACAGTTCACGCCCAGGTGTCGTGATCGGTAAGAAAGGCGAAGACATCGAAGTTCTGCGAGGCGCATTACAGAAGCTTATGGGTGTTCCGGTGCACGTGAACATTGAGGAAATCCGCAAGCCTGAAATCGACGCACAGCTGATTGCCGACAATATCGCGCAGCAGTTGGAAAAACGCATCATGTTCCGTCGAGCCATGAAACGGGCGATGCAGAATGCTATGCGCCTGGGCGCCCAAGGCATCAAAATTATGAGCGCCGGGCGATTGAATGGCATCGAAATTGCGCGCACTGAATGGTACCGTGAAGGCCGTGTGCCCCTCCATACGTTACGTGCCGACCTGGATTATGGCACTTCGGAAGCCAAGACGACCTATGGCGTAATCGGAATTAAAGTATGGGTGTTCAAGGGTGAAGTGATCGGTCGCAGTGAGCAACCCGCTGCCACAGCCATTCCTCCGATGCAGGCCCCCGGCCCGGCTGGGGAGCCAGAGAAAAAACGCCCCGCCAGGAAACCGGCATCAAACATAGCTAAGGTCGCTGCAGGAGCAAAGCCTGCTGCGAGAATTGAGGCCAATACCGAAGCCAAGACCAGCGAAAAGAAAGCGGCCAAGAAGACGGATAATACGGTTGAGGAAGCGGATGCCAAGGCTGTGATCAAAAAGACAGTGAAGCCAGGAGTGAAAGATGCAGCAGCCAGCTAGAACGAAATACCGCAAACAGCAAAAAGGCCGCAACAAAGGAGTCGCTACTCGCGGTGCCAAAGTCAGTTTCGGCGAGTACGGGCTCAAGGCAATTGGCCGTGGCCGTTTGACTGCCCGGCAGATTGAAGCCGCACGGCGTGCAATGACCCGGCACATAAAACGTGGCGGGCGGATCTGGATCCGTATCTTCCCGGATAAGCCGGTTTCCCACAAACCGGCCGAGGTACGGATGGGTAACGGCAAGGGGAATCCGGAGTACTTCGTGGCAGAAATTCAACCCGGTAAAATGTTGTATGAAATGGACGGTGTTGATGAGGTGCTTGCGCGACAAGCGTTCCGCCTGGCTGCCGCCAAACTGCCCATCCAAACCACGTTTGTTATCCGACAAGTAGGCGGTTAATTATGAAAGCGAAAGTGAATGAACTACGAGCCAAAAATCCGGCACAGCTGCAGCAGGAGTTGCTGGAGTTGTTGAAGGCGCAATTCGGCCTGCGCATGCAGCACGCAACCCAGCAGCTAGGCAACACGAACCAATTGCGTAATATGCGCCGGGATATCGCGCGCGCAAGGACTATTCTCAGCCAGAAAGTGAAGCAGTCATGAGCGAAGCCAATTTAAGCCGCACTCTCGTCGGAAAAGTCGTCAGTGACAAGATGAACAAGACCATTACCGTCCTGGTCGAGCGCAAGGTTAAGCATCCGCTTTATGGCAAGATTATGGTTCGCTCGAAAAAATATCATGTCCATGATGAAGACAATCAATTTCATCCGGGTGATATGGTGATCATCGAGGAGTGCCGGCCTTTTTCCAAAACAAAAGCTTGGCGTGTAACTAAATTGATCGAGAAGGCCATACAAATTTAGCTGATCAGTAGTAACCCAGGCTGCCGGATTTCTGCTTGTTTTTCTGGTGAGACGGCTGTATAATTTTGCCTCCTTAATCTTCTGATTTTCAGACGTTTAATTTTTGCCGCAGATCGGTTACGGCGGCGTCACAACCCGAACGGGTTCCAATACTATCCGCGCCCTGAGATTCGGCTTGGAAAAGTTGGAGAGAGTGAGTAAATAATGATTCAAATGCAATCTATTCTTCAGGTCGCCGACAATACGGGCGCACGTTTGATCATGTGCATCAAAGTGTTGGGCGGCTCCAAGCGGCGCTATGCTGGTATTGGTGACGTGATAAAGGTCAGCATCAAGGATGCGGCGCCACGGGGGCGGGTTAAGAAAGGCGAAATATATAACGCTGTGGTAGTGCGAACTGCTAAGGGGGTACGTCGTGCCGACGGTTCGCTGATCAGGTTCGATGGCAACGCCGCAGTGCTGCTGAATGCCAAGCTGGAACCGATTGGTACCCGTATCTTTGGCCCGGTTACGCGTGAACTACGCAATGCGCGCTTCATGAAAATCGTTTCGCTCGCGCCGGAAGTATTGTAAGCGCGCGATAAGGAGTCAGTATGCGGAAAATAAAGAAGGGAGATGACGTTATCATCATCACCGGTAAAGACAAAGGCAAACGTGGGACAGTATTGCGTATAGTAGGTACCGATTTGGTAGTGATTGAGGGAGCCAACAAAGTCAAAAAGCACCAGCGACCCAATCCGAACAAGGGGGCGGCGGGCGGAATTGTTGAGATGGAAAAGCCCATTCAGATTTCAAATGTAGCGATTTTTAATCCTGCTACACAGAAGGCCGATCGAGTCGGGATCAAGGTTCTGGAAGACAAGCGCAAAGTACGTTATTTCAGATCGAACGGCGAGCTGCTTGACGCCTAAGGCTAATAGGGTAAAGAGGAAATATGGCTCGTTTACAAGAATTTTATCGCGACACCGTAGTGCAGCAGTTGATGCAGCAGTTTGGTTACAAGTCGGTGATGGAGGTGCCGCGTATTCGCAAGATCACGCTCAACATGGGCGTGGGCGAAGCGGTGGCTGACAAGAAAATCATGGACAACGCCGTCGGCGATATGCAAAAAATCGCGGGGCAGAGGCCAGTGGTGACCAAGGCAAAAAAATCGATCGCCACTTTTAAGGTGCGTGATGGTTATCCAGTTGGCTGCATGGTTACATTGCGTCGTGTTCGCATGTATGAGTTTCTTGATCGATTGGTTAGCGTGGCGATTCCGCGCATTCGTGATTTCCGTGGTATTTCCGGCAGAGCATTTGATGGGCGGGGCAATTACAATATGGGCGTAAAGGAACAAATTATTTTCCCGGAAATCGAATACGACAAAATCGACGCACTGCGTGGGATGAATATTACAATTACCACCACCGCGAAGACGGATGCGGAAGCCAAGGCATTGCTGGCAGCGTTTAAATTCCCCTTCAAAAATTGAGAGAACAGGATGGCCAAAGTAGCTGTAATTAACCGCGACCTGAAACGTCGGGAAACCGTGAAGAAATTTGCCGCACAGCGCGCCGAATTATTCATTGTTATCAATGATGCCAAAATGAGTGACGAGGAGCGGCATTCCGCCAGGATCAAGCTGCAGATGTTGCCACGCAACGCCAGTCCCGTGCGACTGCGCAATCGTTGCGCACTGACTGGTCGTTCCCGTGGCGTATATAGCAAGTTTGGCCTCGGCCGCGGCAAGCTTCGCGATATTGCCATGAGCGGCGAAATTCCCGGTATGACAAAGGCCAGTTGGTGATAAGGAAGGTGCTTATGGGTGCGTTTGAATATCCAAAATGCCGGGCGGAACCCAGTCATATTTCAGGGAGTGGATCCAATATGATGAATGCAAGTGGCTTCAGAAATGGCGTATTGGCTCGTTATAAAAATTGGATTGCCCGAGGTGCCCCTAGATGAGTATGAGTGACCCCATCGCTGACATGTTGACGCGAATACGTAATGCGCAGCTCTCGGAGAAAACCTCCGTTGTGATGCCCGCCTCCAAGCTGAAAGCGGCTATCGCCCAGGTATTAAAGGATGAAGGCTATGTCGAGGATTTTGCAGTTCATGATGCCGACGGAAAACCGGTGCTGGATATCAGTCTGAAATATTATGCCGGACGCCCTGTAATCGAAAAAATTGAGCGCGTAAGCCGCCCAGGTTTGCGCATTTATAAAGCCAGCAACAAGCTTCCTAACGTGATGAATGGTCTGGGCGTGGCAATCGTTTCGACTTCGAAAGGCGTAATGACCGAGCGAAAGGCGCGCGCCAGCGGCGTAGGCGGCGAAGTGTTGTGCATAGTCGCCTAAAGGTATAGAAAATGTCTCGAGTAGGTAAAAATCCTGTGCCAGTTCCGGCGAACGTTGAAGTCAATCTATCAGCTTCTGAAGTGTCAATCAAAGGGCCGCTGGGTACATTGCGGCGCAGCCTCGTTTCGGATGTGTCCATCGAGCGCGACGGCAACAATTTGCTGGTAAAGACGACTAATGATTCCAAGCATGCAAATGCGATGTCCGGTACAATGCGCGCGCTGTTGGCTAATATGGTTCACGGAGTGACTAACGGCTTCGAAAAAAAGCTGACGCTGGTGGGCGTGGGTTATCGCGCCCAGGCAGCGGGCGAAATTCTTAACCTGACGTTGGGTTTTTCTCATCCGGTCGCCCACAAGATGCCCGAGGGCGTAAAAGCGGAAACGCCGAGCCAAACTGAGGTGCTTGTGAAGGGCATAGATAAGCAGCAAGTCGGCCAGGTGGCGGCGGAAATACGCGCTTATCGTCAGCCAGAGCCCTATAAGGGCAAGGGCGTGCGTTATGCCGACGAAGTCATCGTAATGAAAGAAACCAAGAAAAAATAATTAGGGTAGATATGCCGAATCCGACAAAATCCCGTTTGCGCCGTGCGCGCAGTACCCGTGCCAAAATAGCTGAATTGAAGGTGGTGCGCTTAGCGGTGCATCGCAGTAACTGTCATATCTATGTGCAGTTGATCGATGGTGTCGCGGGTAAGGTGTTGACCAGCGCCTCCACGCTGGAACCGGAATTGCGCAAAGAGTTGCCCAACGGCGGCACAATTGCCGCCGCGGCGGCTGTTGGTAAACGAGTTGCCGAGAAGGCCAAGGGCCTGGGTATCGAGACGGTTGCGTTCGACCGTTCGGGTTTCAAGTATCATGGGCGTGTTAAGGCACTGGCCGAGGCTGCGCGTGAGCATGGCCTAAAATTCTAAGCGAGGGATAGATTAATGGCTAAGATGCAGGGAAGAATGCAGGGAAAGGTACCGCAAGGCGACGACCGTGGCGATGGCCTCAAGGAAAATATGGTGGCGATTAATCGTGTCACCAAGGTGGTCAAAGGTGGGCGGATCCTTGGTTTTGCCGCGCTAACCGTGGTTGGAAATGGGGATGGAAGTGTTGGCATGGGCAAGGG